>CAYPKL010000182.1:0-3304 GCA_964411285.1 uncultured Rikenellaceae bacterium | reverse complement strand
TAGAAAAAAGTAATGAGAATGAAGTTAATCAGTTTGCCGAAAGTATTGCATTGCTTGCCATGAATGTTAAAATAAATGCTGAATCTGTTTTGATAAAGCACTCAAACATAATAGAACAATTGCCAGCTATAAAGAGTTTAGCCGAAACAAACGGACTGACAATTTCTGAAATAAAGCTTCGCGAAAACACACTTGAAGATGTATTTATTCATTTGACTGGTAGAAATTTACGGCAATGAAAATAATAAGTTTAATTATTAAAAGCCTGAAAGAGCAACTAAGAAGCTATTGGGTACTTCTGCTTTCCTTATCCATGGGGCCTTTCTTCATTTTCGTTTATTTCCTTATTATAAAAACATCTGAACCTCTATATACTGTTCTTATTGTGAACAATGATACAGGTGTAATGGCAAATGGTCAACGTATTAACCATGGAAATAATTTAATAACTTTCTTTAAAGATTTTAAATCGGATACTATTAAAATTCCTTTTATAATCAATAAAACCACAGATAAAATTACCGGCATTGAAAGTATAAAGAACAAAAAAGCCGATGCATTGATAATAGTTCATGATTCATTTTCCCGGGATATAGATAAACGAATATTAAATGATAGTACCGCTATGCCCACGATTGAATTTATAGGGGATTTAACTAATACGAATTATCTGATAAGTGCAGTATGGGCTAACGAAATAGTTAACGAATATACTCTGCAGGCAACTCATAATAAAAGAGTTATTGAAGTAAAAGAAACGGCATTAGGCAGCTCGGCAACTAGGAACAATTTTGATATTATAGTGCCCGGGATACTTATAGTATCTCTGATAATGCTTATGTTTACCGCAAGCATTGCGTTTGTATCCGAAGTTGAAAATAAGACTATTATACGTTTGAAACTTTCAACGCTTACAACTTTTGAGTTTCTATGTGGTATCAGCGTAGTGCAATTAATAGTTGGCATTGTTTCCGTTTTGCTAACTCTGCTAACTGCAATAATACTGGGATTTCATTATGCAGGTTCTTTATCAGTTATGATTATAATTGCAGGTTTAACAAGTTTGTCAATTATTGCGTTTAGCCTGATAATTGCAGCAATAACCAAATCTGCCAATGAGGTACTGGTTGTTGGTAATTTCCCGATGTTTTTATTTATGTTCTTTACAGGAGCAGCATTCCCGCTAAAAAGTAATGCATTATTTACAATTGCAGGCTACCCAATAAATATTCAGGGATTAATGACTCCAACTCACGCCATTTCAGCATTGAACAAAACCCTGGTAATGGATATGGATGTATTAACTGTTATTCCTGAGATTATATCAATTACTGTACTTACATTCTTGTACTTTTTAATCGGGGGACTTATTTTTAAACAAAGGCACTTAAAACTGATTTAAATCCACCGTGCCCAACCACGTGGATAAGTAATGGCAGGATTTGTATCAAATCCGGGAGTCTCCTCCGGCATCAGGTCTGGTGTAACCTGACAGGAAAGTGCTTCGAACTTTCAGTCCCGTGCCTCCCGCCCAGCGCCCTGTGCCTTCCCTTTTACATCGCCCATAATACATCATACATAATACCTCACTTCTATTTACTCATCAATGTTGCCATTTAATTCCTAAATTGCATTTCTTTATTTAATCCAGATTTCAATTCATGAAATTAGCCCGTCCTGATTATTTTCCGGTAAAAGGTAAAACCTATTCTTTATTCGGTAAATCCGGTTCGACGGAAGGATATTATGAGACCATTCGCCTCCTTGCCGATAAGGTCCTTGACCTGGATCAGGATATACGGGAGATGATTGAAGAGATAAGGAAGTTTTCTTCAAAAAAAAAGATGCTGGTAAATAGTTTAAGAACAAGAAATGACGGGAACAGACCGGCAGTAATTCTGAATCTGATTGATTCTCATCTTAAGATATATACTGAAAATGTTGAAGAGCATCTCAGGACGCTGCCTCTTTCAAAATTCTGGGACCGAAGGCTTGCAACAACGAGGGAGCAGTATCATCTTTTTATGCTTGAGATTGAGCTGACTAACCGGCTATATGTCACCGAGTTTCTGAAAGCAGACAGGAAAATAGCATTAATGCCGTATTGTTTGCAGGATTTCAATGTAAGCTGCAAATCTGCAAAGAACGGGTTTGACTATCAGTGTAAACATTGCTCGGAAAAATGCTATCAGAATCATGCAAGCAAAGTACTGGAAGCCCATAATATTGAACCATATATCTGGACGGGTGGAAAAATGAAGCAGCTTGCGAAGTATACATTAAACGAAAAAAGAACTTTCGGTGTTCTGGGCATTGCCTGTATCCCTGAGCTGACCTTCGGAATGAGGGATTGCCATAAAAACAATATCCCTGTTATTGGTATCCCGTTGAATGCTAACCGCTGTACCAGGTGGTTTGGAGAGTTTTTTCCGAATTCAATTGACCTTACCGAGCTGGAAAAGCTTCTGGCTGGTAAAAAGATCGTATAAGTGTTTATTATATTATAATCTGAAATCTAAAGACTTCTCTTTTAACATATTTTTTACCGCGGAGGGTACAGTCTGTCCCGATCTATCGGGAATGTAAAGAACAGGGTCATACAGGTCATCCCGCCAGCCTGCAGCACATGTATGTGCCCCGGCTCCTGAAAGCAGAAGAAACGGCAGTTCCGGACAGAAAGCACCTCTGGGCAGAACCGCTCCTGGAAATAGAAGCAGCAGAGAATCCGGCAAAGTTAATACATCATCTATCCAAAGTCTCCAGCTCCAGCCCGTAGTCATACTGCAGATCCTCATGGAGAGAGCCAATTTTTTCCCTTATTGCCTCGAGTTGCCTCAAATAAAGGTTCCGGAGTGCTGCATTTCTCAGAACAGAGGGGGTGAATTTTTTCAGTTTTGAACAATAATAGATAAGCAGATCTACCTCTGTCTTCTTATAATGCGAATACCTGATATATTTCCTGGTAATCAGCAAAATCCTGCGAAGACCTTTTTTAATAAAGTAATGGCTCTTTTTATTTACCTGTTCAAATTGCTGATCAATCTCTTTTTTTACACTTTCAATATATGATGCCTCATCTGATGACTCAAACAGCAGGTAAGTAAGCAACTCCTTGTTCTCTTTTTTGAATCTTGCCAGACGGAGGCAAAGGTCGCGAAGCTCCTTAGGCGACAGGTTGACCAGTTCCTCACTTATTTCTTTTACTGTGACAGCCTTCATAATTATTTTAAAATTATACGGCAAATACTAAAATAGAAATTATCTTGGTTTCAGTTTGATAATAATATAACTTTGAAACAGGCCA
>CAYPKL010000181.1:0-2806 GCA_964411285.1 uncultured Rikenellaceae bacterium | reverse complement strand
TGAGGCATTGGATTGATTGCAGGATTTCCAACTTCGGGATGCCTGAAATCCTTTGTACAATTACTGATTGCCTGTTGTCACTATTCACTTCGATCGGGAATATTTTTGTTGTTGCAATTTGCAGATCTGAGGGTCAATTCTGATTATCTTCGCGAATACAATAAAATTTTAAAAATGTCCATCCTATGTCAAAACTTTTTTCTCCTCTCACGATAAAGAACGTTACCCTGAGAAACAGGATAGTCACTTCTCCAATGTGCCAGTATTCTGCAACGGACGGTTTTGCCAATGACTGGCATCTGGTACATCTCGGTACAAGGGCAACAGGTGGTGTCGGATTGGTAATTGCCGAAGCTACAGCACAGGCAGTCTTGTCAACCGAAGCATTAGCGCAGGTTGAGATTTAGGAGTGAAGAAATAAGAGCGTACTTTTAATACACCCTCATTGTAATAATTTAAAAAAACTATTAATAATGGTAAACAAAACTGATGATTATTTGGCCCCCCACTTCGTTCAACGCAGTAATTGGCTTCGGGCAGCAGTACTTGGCGCAAATGATGGTATTTTATCAACTGCCAGCCTTGCCATAGGTATCGCAGCTGCAAGTGACCTTAGAGAACCTATTGTACTGGCAACTGTCGCGGGGCTTGTTGCCGGAGCTTTATCAATGGCTGCCGGAGAGTACGTTTCAGTCAGCTCCCAGACTGATATCGAAAAAGCAGACATTAAACGTGAAAAACAGGAATTAAAGGAGATGCCAGAGATTGAATTGGAACGCTTAGCAGAAATATACCGGAAAAGAGGGCTGAAAAAAGAAACAGCATTGACTGTTGCAAAAGAATTAACCGGGCATGATGCCCTGGGTGCTCATTTGAGAGATGAACTGGGCTTAAATGAGATATCTCAGGCCAAACCAATTCAGGCAGCTTTAGCATCTTGTGCATCTTTTATAGCCGGGGGAGTTCTCCCGCTTTTGGCAACTCTCTTTTTGCCTTTAAAATATATGGAATATTCACTCTATATTTTTGCTATAGTTTTCCTTATTGTTCTTGGAATTATAGCGGCCAGAACAGGAGGGTCAAATATAAAAAAAGCAATAATCAGGATTACCTTCTGGGGTACTGCTGCCATGGGATTAACTGCATTGGTAGGGTATTTATTCGGAGTTAATCTGGGATAATCGTAAAGAATTAATACAAATAACACACAGCACTGCAATAACCAGATATGTACACAAAAGCAATTGTCCGGAGACCCGGCAGAAATTTCTCAGAAGGAATTACAACTTCAAACCTGGGTAAACCCGATTTTGAAAAAGCCCTCGAACAGCATACAGCATATTGTGATGCACTGAGAAGGTGCGGTCTGGAGATTATAATTCTGGAAGCTGATGGGAGATATCCGGACGGATGTTTTGTAGAAGATACTGCGATTGTCACCAGTGAAGTGGCAGTAATTACAAGGCCCGGGGCCGCATCGAGGGAGGGTGAAGAAGCTGTGATTTCGGAGATCCTGTCGGAGTTCAGAAAGATTGAGACCATTAGGTTTCCCGGCACTCTGGACGGAGGGGATGTTTTAAGGGTTGAGAATCATTTTTTCATCGGGATCTCCGGAAGAACGAACAGGGAGGGTGCCAGGCAGCTTTCAGCAAAACTTTCAAAATACGGTTATACCGCATCAGAAACAGAAGTGGGTGAAGGTCTCCACCTTAAATCCGGGATTGCTTACCTCGGGAAAGGAAATTTCATATCGGCAGAAGGATTTTCAATAATCAGCTCCTCAGGGATCATCATTTCGGACCAGGAAGAGAGCTATTCAGCCAATTGCCTGACGGTAAATGACTTCCTGCTGATCCCCAAAGGATTTCCGAAATCAAAAATGAAGATACTGGAACTTGGGTACAACATTACAGAACTTGACATGTCAGAGTTCAGAAAGATGGACGGAGGGCTGACCTGTTTATCTTTATTATTTTAATTTTGAGATACCTAAATTTGACTGACAAATATCAACTAATACCATGCACAACAAAAACCATCCGCATGTCTGTCCTGCTCAATTTGCCGGAAGCCTCGACAACTCAGTTAGAAAGCTGGTGCATAAGCCCGGCAGGATTCTGGAAGCCCATATTAGAAAAGGAATGACTGTGCTTGATCTGGGTTGCGGCCCGGGATTTTTTACGATTGAGATGGCGAAGCTGGTTGGTGAAGCCGGAAGAGTAATTGCGGCCGATCTGCAACAGGGAATGCTGGATAAGGTGGCAGCAAAAATAAGGGGAACCGAACTTGAAAAAATAATTGAATTGCACAAATGCCGCGAAGATGCAATTGGCATTTCGCAAAAAGTTGATTTTGTTCTTGCCTTCTGGATGGTCCATGAAGTTCCGGATCAGAAAAGATTATTTGAAGAAATGAAATCTGTCATGAATCCCGGCGGAAGATTCTGGATAATCGAGCCTAAAATCCATGTTACTGAAAAAGCATTCCAAAAGATGACCGGCCTGATGGAGCTGGCAGGTTTGAAAATCATTGAAAAGCCGGGGATCTGGTTAAGCCGCAGTGTTATACTGACAGCAGAGGACTAAAGGCTGACCTATCTGGCTCCCCTAATGAGAGAGACTTCATTTTAAAAGTCCTGCAGACTCAGGCACACATAACTGAAACGGACCGGACTTCAGATTCCCTGATCAGATCATTCTGATGAACAGATCAAGTGCTTTTGAAATCTCAACAAGTTTTCTGCAGTCAACAATCCCAAAATTATCCTTTGGTGTATGGGTTATATCCTGGTCATTGATGTTTTCGG
>CAYPKL010000180.1:0-15210 GCA_964411285.1 uncultured Rikenellaceae bacterium | reverse complement strand
TTTGAGACTCTTAGGAGTTGTGGAAGGGCATTTATTTTCCCCCGGAATGTTCCGGATGAGCCAGTGATCAGGCTGAATATTTTTTCGATATCTGATCCGGCTTTGTCTGGGTCAGGCTGATTAAGGGCTAGAGCTATTCGTTTATCAGAACCGAAAGTATTTATAAGGAGAGGAAACCGGGTTCCGGTATTCTCAAAAAGCAGTGCTTTTCCGTTTGATTTTGAAATTCTTTCGGTTATTTCGGTTATTTCGAGAACTGGATTTACAAATGTTTTAATCCGGTGAAGTTCTCCGTTGCTTTCCAATACTTTTATGAAATCGAATAATCCTTTATAGATCATTTGTTAAGAATAACCGGGTTAAAGATATTGAATTAGGGAAGAAGATAAAAACAAAAATGGGAACTATTCCTAAGATTAGTTCCCATTCACCAGTTGTAACCGAGGTTACCCATGGTGTCAGATTACTGTTATTCTGACCGGCCGCATTTCCTGATACAAGATCCTGATTTGCTGCCCCTGGCTTTCGGGTATTGCCTGTTACAGCACTACCTTCCGGCTGTCCTTTTGTTCCGGCCTTGCGGCTGGACTTTCCTGGACGAAGTGTCATTCAGACGCTGATCAATTCCCGGAGGATTTGAATCAGTTTCAGAGAATCCAGACCGAAGTCTTTTTTTTCTGAGGCCCTGTGACCCAATCGATGAAAGAACGTTTCCGGTTTTCTTCGATCTTCTGAACATTCTGAACCGAGGTTCTTTAGTTCAGACTTCGGCTCTCCTGGTGCGCAGTCCCGAAGGTCTGAATGAGCCGGATTGTGCTTCAATTAAGAAACCTTTTCCGGTTCCGCATCACTTGAGCAGTCTTTTATCGCTCACCTGATAGATCAAATATAATATAAGGAAATGATATGACAACAAGATTGCATTTCGTTATTTTACACGGGATATAAACATGAGTTATTAACAATTGTTAATAACGTCGGAGAGTGGCAATAGCTTACACTCTCATGTCCTCTGCTCCCTTCCCCTTCACTTAGTCTTTCAGGCGGAGTAAGGCAGGAGAGCGGGAAATGTCTAAGAAGTTTTTTCCATGGATTTTACCTTTGTGCGACTTATTTTTGTCCTTAGTGGTCCTTTGTGATTTAAGAATTTAAAATTTAACCACAAAGGTGCTCTAAGGTTAACTCAAAGGGTCATGAAGGACTTTTTGGGCAGTTTCCTGGGGAGAGGCCGATAAAACGGATAATAAGCCCTGGCACACCAAAAAAGGCTATCATGTCCTGACAGCCTTTTTTAAATATTTTAAAGCATTAATTATTTCCTGTACCCATATACTGCCAGTTCACCCAGTGTTTCCTCGATTCTCAGAAGCTGGTTATACTTGCATATCCTGTCGGTCCTGCTGCATGAACCGGTTTTGATCTGTCCGGAATTCGTTGCAACGGCAACATCGGCAATAGTTGAATCTTCAGTTTCGCCTGACCGGTGCGAGGTAACAGTGGTATATCCTGCTCTGTGAGCCATTTCAATGGCATTGAGGGTTTCCGTAAGAGTACCGATCTGATTTAACTTGATAAGTATTGAGTTTGCGCAACCCATGTCAATACCCTTTTTAAGGTATTCAATATTGGTTACAAATACATCATCGCCTACAATCTGTATCTTCTTTCCAAGTCTGTCGGTCATCAGTTTCCATCCATCCCAGTCGCCTTCTGCCATTCCGTCTTCAATAGAATCAATAGGAAATTCCTCGATAAGTTTTTCAAAGTAGTCAACCTGTTCTTTGGATGTTCTCTTTGCGCCATTCGGGCCTTCGAATTTTGTATAATCATAAATTCCCCCTACGTAGAACTCCGAGGCTGCTGAGTCGAGAGCAATAGTAACATCTTTCCCTGGCACATATCCGGCAACAGTTATTGCCTTAACAATAGTGGCAAGTGCATCCTCTGTTCCTCCCAGGGTAGGAGCAAATCCGCCTTCATCACCCACAGCAGTGCTTAATCCGCGCTCTTTAAGGACCTTTTTAAGTGAATGGAAAACTTCAGCTCCCATTCTTAACCCTTCTTTAAAGTTCGGAGCGCCGACAGGTCTGATCATGAATTCCTGAAAGGCAATAGGTGCATCAGAGTGGGATCCTCCGTTAATAATGTTCATCATGGGTACCGGAATGGTAACGGCATTAGCCCCTCCTATGTAACGGAAAAGTGGTAATCCGTGATATGAAGCTGCTGCCTTGGCTACTGCCAGGGAGACTCCCAGAATTGCATTTGCACCAAGGTTACTTTTGGTTTTTGTACCATCAAGCTCGATCATTTTTTTATCTATCCCGGCCTGATCCGTAACATCCATGCCAATAACTTCTTCAGCTATAACATTATTTACATTATGTACTGCCTTAAGAACACCTTTCCCCAGATAACGTGATTTATCACCATCACGGAGCTCAAGGGCCTCATTTTCGCCTGTTGAAGCACCTGAAGGAACAGCTGCCCGTCCCTGGTAACCGCTTGCCGTTACAACATCAACTTCAATTGTAGGATTTCCGCGTGAATCAAGAATCTCGCGGGCATGAACGCTAACTATTTGTCCCATTGGAAATTATTTTTATATTAAACAATAATGCAATATATATAAAAAAGGGATATGTCTTTAAGATATATCCCTTTCATTAAAAATTAATTATTTATTCTTTACCGTCAGGTTCAGAAGCTTTTGTTTCAGGTTTGTCTTTCGGTCCTTCAGTTTTTTTTGCTTTTGCTGCAGCTGGTTTAGCCTTTTTAGCCGGAGTAACTTCCGTGGTGGTCTTTTTTGAAGATCTTCTTCTTCTTGTTGTCTTTGGCTTTTCAGATTCTTTACCAAGCATAGCGTCATTATAGTCGACAAGTTCGAGAATACACATTTCGGCATTGTCGCCAATCCTGTTACCGATTTTCAATATACGGGTATATCCGCCTGGTCTTTCTCCAACCTTTGGTGAAACTTCCCTGAAGAGTTCGGATACAGCGGTTTTATCCTTAAGGTAGCTGAATACTGTTCTCCTTGAATGTGTAGAATCTTCCTTTGATTTTGTAATAAGCGGTTCCACATAGGTTTTCAGAGCTTTGGCTTTTGCAGTAGTGGTCGTGATCCTTTTATGAAGTATCAGCGAGGTTGCCATATTAGCAAGCATCGATTTCCTGTGTGAGCTTGTTCTTCCCAGATGGTTAATAACTCTTTGATGTCGCATTTCTTTATTTCCTTAACCAGTTTATATTAATCTTTATCCAGTTTGTATTTGGCTACTTCCATTCCAAATGACAGGCTCATGGATTCAAGCAGTTCATCCAGTTCGGTGAGTGATTTTTTCCCGAAGTTCCGGAATTTAAGAAGGTCATTCTTATTGAACTTAACAAGATCACCAAGTGATTCGACTTCAGCCGCTTTCAGGCAGTTAAGTGCTCTTACCGAAAGGTCAAGGTCGACAAGCTTGGTTTTTAAGAGCTGTCTCATATGGAGTACCTCTTCATCAAACTCTTCATTAGCAAGTTTATCATCTGAATCCAGCGTTATCTTTTCATCGGAGAAGAGCATAAAATGATATATCAGCACTTTTGCTGCTTCCTTAAGTGCTTCTTTCGGGTGTATTGAGCCGTCGGTTTCGATTTCCAGCAGAAGCTTTTCGTAGTCGGTTTTTTGTTCAACACGATAGTTCTCGACAGAATATTTAACATTCCTTACAGGAGTAAATATTGAGTCGATAGCTATGATACCGAATTCGCTGTCGACAGGCTGATTTTCTTCAGCAGGAACATAACCTCTTCCCTTATTGATGGAAAGCTCCATCTGAATTTTAACGTCGGGTTCCATCCTGAAGATAACAAGGTCGGGGTTCAGCACCTCAAAATTACTGAGAACACTGTTAAGATTTCCAGCTTTTAATACTTCCTGGCCGCTGATTTTAATCATTACTTTTTCATGATCAATATCTTCAACGGTCCTTTTAAAACGTACCTGTTTCAGGTTGAGGATGATCTCGGTCACATCCTCAATTACTCCTGTTATGGTGGAAAACTCATGATCGATTCCTTCGATTTTCACGGTGGTAATTGCATACCCTTCCAATGAAGAGAGGAGGATTCTTCTCAGAGCGTTCCCAACAGTGATCCCATAACCAGGTTCAAGAGGACGGAATTCAAATTTTCCGGACCTGTTATTGGCTTCAAGCATTATAACCTTGTCAGGCTTCTGGAATGATAAAATGGCCATAGAATTTATCTTATATTATTACTTGGAATACAATTCAACTATTAGTTGTTCCTTAATGTCTTCAGGAATATCTGTGCGCTCAGGTACATTCATGAATTTACCCGCCATTTGTGTATCGTCCCATTCCAGCCAAGGAAGTTTGGAGTATCTTCTTGTGGAAAGTGAATCAATAATTGATTCGAGCGATTTAGATTTTTCCCTGACTCCTATGATATCGCCTGGTTTCAGCTGAACTGAAGGGACATTGACAACTTTTCCGTTAACGGTTACATGCCTGTGCGAAACAAGCTGCCGGGCAGAAGCTCTTGTAGGAGCAACACCAAACCTGTAAATAACATTATCAAGGCGTGCTTCGAGAAGCTGAAGAAGGACTTCACCTGTTACTCCCTTGCTTCTTGAGGCTTTCTCGAAGGTATTCCGGAATTGTCTTTCAAGGATACCATATGTATACTTTGCTTTCTGTTTTTCCCTAAGCTGAACTCCGTATTCTGATGTTTTCTTCCTTTTCTTGGTAGCGCCGTGTTGTCCGGGAGGAAAATTTTTCCTGTCGAGGTTTTTATCGGGGCCATAAATAGGTTCGCCGAATTTTCTTGCAATTCTTGATTTCGGGCCAATATATCTTGCCATGTGCTTTTATTTTATAACTTACAAATTACCACTATCATAATTAATTAAACTCTTCTTCTTCCCGGTGCACGGCAGCCATTATGCGGCATAGGGGTTACATCGATTATCTCTGTAACTTCGATTCCCGCATTGCTTATTGAACGTATTGCCGACTCACGGCCTGCACCCGGGCCTTTTACATAAACTTTCACTTTTCTCAAACCAAGGTCGTATGCAACTTTCCCGCACTCTTCAGAAGCCATCTGGGCAGCATAGGGGGTATTCTTTTTTGAACCTTTAAAACCCATTTTACCTGCTGATGCCCATGAAATAACCTGACCCGAATTATTTGTAAGTGTAACAATTATATTATTAAAAGACGAATGAACATGAGCGTGGCCGTTAGGTTCAACCTTAACGACCCTTTTCTTCTGTGCTCCGGTTTTTTTTGCCATATTCTATTTATTTAGTAGCTTTTTTCTTGTTTGCAACAGTCTTTTTTCTTCCCTTACGGGTCCTGGCGTTATTTTTTGTACTTTGTCCCCTTACCGGCAGCCCCAGTCTGTGACGGACACCGCGATAGCAGCCAATATCCATCAACCGTTTGATATTCAGCTGCGTTTCGGAACGAAGTTCACCCTCAAGCTTGAAGTTTTCATTTAATATGCGGCGGATTGAATTAATCTGCTCGTCAGTCCATTCCTGAACTTTTGCATTCCGGTCAACACCAGCTTCGTCAAGTACTTTTTGTGCTGTACTTTTTCCCACGCCATAAATATAGGTCAGGCCTATTTCGCCTCTTTTATTTCTTGGTAAATCAACACCAACAATACGTGCCATATATAATTTTTCTTAAATAGGTTGCAAAATTACATAAAATTATCCCTGTCTCTGTTTGAACTTGGGATTTTTCTTACTAATAACATATAAGCGGCCTTTACGCCTAACGATTTTGCAATCAGCGCTGCGCTTTTTTATGGATGCTCTTACTTTCATTATCTTAGTATTACTTATTTATATCTGAATGTTATTCTTCCTTTTGTCAGGTCGTATGGCGACATTTCCACTTTCACTTTGTCACCAGGCAGAATCTTAATATAATGCATTCTCATCTTGCCTGAAATATGAGCTGTGATGACATGTCCATTTTCGAGCTCCACCCTGAACATTGCGTTTGAAAGGGCCTCGATGATAGTACCGTCCTGTTCGATTGATGCCTGTTTCGACATACGATTACATTTTATTTAAAACTTCTTCGATAAATTCAAAAGTTGTTAATACATCAGCCTTCCCCTTGTCAACTGCCACTGCATATTCAAAATGAGCTGAAGGTTTTCCGTCAATAGTTTTAATGGTCCACCCGTCTCTCATTTGTAAAGTCTCTTTCCTGCCCAGGTTTATCATTGGTTCAATACAAATCACAAGTCCTTTTTCCATCTTGGGTCCTGTCCCTCTTTTACCGTAGTTGGGCACTTCAGGAGATTCATGAAGCTTTTTTCCCAATCCGTGTCCCACAAGTTCCCTGACCACCGAATAGCCTCCGCTTTCGGCTTTTGACTGGACAGCAAATGAGACATCTCCCACCCTGTTTCCTGCCACTGCTTCTTTTACACCTTCCTCAAGTGATTCTTTGGTAAAATCAAGAAGCCGTTTTAATTCGTCACTGATCTCGCCAACCGCAAAAGTGTAGGCGCTGTCGCCATACCACCCGTTAAGTATTACTCCGCAATCGACTGACACTATGTCCCCTTCTTTCAGAACATATTTTGAAGGAATGCCATGAACCACTTCATCATTGACAGATGTGCAGAGCGTTCCCGGAAAACCTCCGTATCCCTTGAAAGCCGGATGGCCTCCATTGTCGCGGATAAAAACCTCGGCAAGATTATCAAGATAAAGAGTAGTGATTCCTGGTCTGATCAATGAAGCGACTTCTGCAAGTGTCCTCGACACCAGCATATTGCTTTCTTTTAACAGTCCGACCTCTTCATCAGTTTTCAAATACAACATCAAAGAACGTTATTCTTATTATATAGAGGTAACAGCCCCTGATCTTCCTTTCACACGGCCTGATTTCATCAGACCATCATAATGACGCATCAGCAGATGACTTTCAATTTGCTGAAGAGTATCCAGAACAACCCCTACAAGGATCAGAAGCGATGTACCACCGTAAAACTGTGCAAACTGCGGTGATACGCCCGCCTTTACCGCAACTGCAGGCAAAGTTGCAATGATTGCAAGAAAGATCGATCCGGGTAATGTAATTCTTGACATTATAGTATCGAAGAACTCAACTGTTTTTCTACCCGGCTTGATTCCCGGGATAAAACCTCCGTTTTTCTTCATATCTTCTGCCATCTGTACCGGATTAATCGTAATAGCGGTATAGAAATACGTGAATAATACTATTAAGATACCGGTTACCAGATTATACCAGAATCCGTACATATTTGACATAGCCACAACAAAACCTGAACTTGAGTTTGAATATCCGGCAATTATTATTGGTAGCATCATTATTGCCTGGGCAAAAATAATGGGCATAACTCCTGCTGCGTTGACCTTAAGAGGAATATACTGACGTACACCGCCATATTGCTTGTTACCTACAATCCGTCTGGCATACTGCACCGGAACACGTCGTGTTCCCTGTACCAGCAAAATTGTACCAAGTATTACCACAAAAAGAATAACAATTTCAACTATAAGGGCAATCGGTCCACCGGCGCCATTCATCCTGGTTCCGGCTTCAAAAACGAAGTTTGCAGGCATCCTTGCTACAATGCCTATCATGATAATCAGGGATATTCCGTTCCCTATTCCTTTATCGGTGATTTTCTCACCGAGCCACATTACAAACATTGTACCGGCAGTAAGGATCACAACAGAAGAAAATTTAAAGAACCATCCTTCGAGCACAAATGCACTGGCAGGAAGCTGAGCAGAAAGGTTAACAAGGTAAGTAGGCGCCTGAAGAACCAGAATACCAACAGTTAAATATCTGGTATACTGATTTAGTTTTCTTCTTCCGCTCTCGCCCTCCTTCTGAAGTTTCTGGAAATAAGGAAATACAATACCCAGCAGCTGGACAACGATAGATGCTGAGATATAGGGCATAATGCCAAGGGCAAATATTGAAGCCTGTGAAAACGCGCCACCTGAGAACATATCGAGCAAACCCATTATTCCTGATGATGTCTGGTCTTTTAAACCTGCCAGCTGGGAAGGGTCGATACCCGGTAATGTTATATATTTACCCAGTCGGTACAGGGTAATAATTCCCAGGGTATAGAGCAATCTTGCGCGAAGATCTTCTATCTTAAAGATGTTTTTTATGGTCTGAAAAAGTCTCATTAACTTAATTTTTTACGACAGTACCATTTTGGGCTTCAATTGCTTCCACAGCTGTTTTGCTGAATGCATCGGCATGGACCTCGAGTTTTCTCGCGAGTGTTCCTTTTCCAAGGATCTTAACAAGATCATTTCTGGAAATCAGGCCTGCTTTCAGGAGTATTTCCCGGTCGATTTTATCGAGGTTATTTTTTTCCGCCACGATCTGGAGTATGCTGAGATTTATAGCTTTATACTCCTTCCTGTTGACATTTTTAAAGCCAGATTTAGGGACTCGCCTCTGAAGGGGCATTTGTCCGCCTTCAAAGCCAATTTTCTTACTATAACCTGACCTTGATTTAGCGCCTTTATGACCTCTGGTTGAGGTTCCGCCTCTACCGGACCCCTGTCCGCGGCCAAGACGCTTGTTTTTCTTTACTGATCCCTTAGCAGGCTTTAAGTTACTTAGATCCATTACTTTTTCTATAATATCATTAATACCTTAAATATTTTCTATTCTGACCAGGTGCCTTACCTTTTCCACCATTCCCAAAATCTGGGGAGTGGCTTCATGTTCAACACTATGGTTTAATTTATGGATTCCCAGGGCTTCAAGTGTTCTTTTCTGCCTTTCGGGTTTTCCGTTTTTGCTTTTTATCTGGGTAACGCGAATTTTTGCCATTGCACTATACTTTATTAACCATTAAATACTTTTTCCATTGGTATTCCCCGGTGTTCAGCCACCGAGAATGCGTCGCGCATTTCCAGAAGTGCGGCAAATGTTGCTTTCACAAGGTTATGAGGATTTGATGAACCCTTTGATTTGGCAAGCACGTTTTTCACCCCGACACTTTCCAGTACGGCACGCATTGCACCGCCGGCTTTTACACCGGTACCTTCGGTTGCTGGTTTGATAAACACTTTGGCACCGCCAAATTTAGCTACCTGCTCATGAGGGATTGTGCCGTTTATGACAGGTACTTTAATAAGGTTCTTTTTTGCATCTTCAATGCCTTTGGCAATAGCTGTTGTAACTTCGCTGGCTTTACCAAGACCGTGTCCTACTATTCCATCTTCATTTCCAACTACAACAATAGCTGAAAAGCTAAATGTGCGGCCACCTTTCGTTACTTTGGTAACTCTCTGGATGCTAACGAGTCTGTCTTTAAGTTCGAGATCGCTGGTCTTTACTTTTCTTATTCCGTTTCCCATAATTCATTAGAATTTTAAACCGCCTTCGCGGGCTGCATCAGCCAATGATTTTACTCTACCATGATATTTATAACCACTCCGGTCGAAAACGACACTTCCGATTCCTTTTTCCTTGCATCTTTCAGCAAGAGCTTTACCTACAAGCTTAGCCTGGTCGGTCTTATTAATACCGGTTTTTCCAGCAAATTCTTTTTCCTTGGAGCTTGCCGAAAGAAGTGTTACTCCTTTAAGGTCGTCAACAATCTGGACATAAATCTGCTTATTGCTGCGGAAAACTGCAAGACGTGGTATATCGGCAGTTCCACTTATTTTCTTCCGGATCCTCATTCTGATCCTTGATCTTCTTTCCAACTTAGTTAAGGCCATGATTCTTAATTTTTTACCAGATTAATATACTCCTTATACGCTGGCCGATTTTCCAGCCTTCCTTCTGAGCTGTTCACCTACAAATTTGATTCCTTTTCCCTTGTACGGTTCAGGCGGACGGAGAGATCTGATCTTTGCTGCAACATGCCCGATAAGTTGTTTATCGGTGCAGGTCAGAGTTATTACAGGGTTGCTCCTTCTTTCAGTTTTTGTTTCTACTTTAACTTCATCAGGAAGTTGAAGTATAATATCGTGTGAATATCCAAGGCTCATTTCAAGCTGTTGTCCTTTTGCTTCTGCACGGTAACCAACTCCTACGAGTTCGAGTTCCTTTTTAAATCCCTGAGAAACGCCGACAACCATATTTGCAATAAGTGCCCTGTAGAGGCCATGCAACGATTTATGATTTTTTGAGTCCGTCGGACGGGTTATTTCGATAGTGTTATTCACCACCTCCACCTTAAGGTCTTTCGCAACATTCTGCCTCAGTTCACCCAAAGGTCCTTTCACACTGATCTCATTGGTGTCGCTTATATTTATAGTTACACCAGCGGGCAGGTTTACAGGTAATTTTCCTATTCGTGACATTAAGTTATCCTCCTAATTAATATACATAGCATAATACTTCACCACCAATATTCTCTTTTTTAGCCTCTTTGTCCGTCATCAGACCTCTTGAGGTTGATATGATTGCAATTCCCAGTCCGTTAAGCACCCGGGGCATCTCATCAACGCCGACATAGAGTCTGAGGCCGGGCCGGCTTGCCCGCTGAATTTTCTTGATTGCCGGTTTTTTGCTTTTTGAGTTATATTTCAGGGCAATTTTTAAGATTCCCATGCTATTCTCACCATCAACAACCTTATAACTAAGGATATAACCCTTCTCGAACAATATCCTGGCAACCTCTTTTTTAAGATTGGATGCTGGTGCTTCCACAATCTTATGACCTGCCATGATGGCATTTCTTATTCTGGTCAGTAAATCTGCAATTGGATCAGTCATCTCGTATTCTATAATATAGTTAATATTTATGTTTAATTACCAGCTGGCTTTTCTAATACCCGGGATAAGACCAAAAGAAGCCATTTCTCTGAAGGTAATCCTGCTGACTCCAAACTGTCTCATGTAACCTCTTGTACGTCCTGTAAGCTTACAACGGTTTCTCAACCTGTTGGGATTTGAGTTACGCGGAAGACGGCTTAAACCTACAAAGTCTCCATCGGCTTTAAGTTTTTTACGTCGTGCCGCATATTTCTCAACCAGTTTTGCACGCTTTACTTCACGGGCTATCATTGATTGCTTAGCCATATAATCAGTTTTTAGTGTTTTTAAATGGTAAACCAAATTTTTTAAGAAGAGCAAGAGCTTCTTCATCAGTTGAGGCAGATGTAACAAATGTCATCTGAAGACCCATTAATTTTGATATCTTATCAAGGTCTATTTCAGGGAAAATTATCTGCTCGGTAATTCCAAGGGTATAGTTACCACGACCATCGAGTTTTGAATTGATCCCTTTGAAGTCGCGGATCCTTGGAAGAGCAACTGAAATAAGTCTTTCAAGGAATTCGTACATTCTCTCCTTGCGGAGGGTAACCATTACTCCGATCGGCATATTGCGTCTGAGCTTGAAATTTGAAATATCTTTTGACGAAAAGGTTTGAACAGCTTTCTGTCCTGCGATATCTGTTAATTCCTTAACACTGAATTCAAGCAGTTTTTTATCAGCAATAGCCTGACCAACACCTTGATTAATAACTATCTTTTCCAGTTTCGGGACCTGCATAACGGTTTTATAACCGAACTCTTTCATTAATGCAGGAATTATTTCGTCTTTATATTTGGTTTTTAATGCAGGCGTATACATTACTTAATCTCCTCTCCTGATTTTTTTGAATACCGTACTAATTTATTATTACTATTAAGGCGCCTTCCGATGCGGGTTGGTTTTCCTGATGCAGGATCAACAAGCATAAGATTTGAAATATGAATCGAAGCTTCTTTTTTTATGATCCCGCCTTGTGGTGATTTGGCATTTGGTTTTGTATGTTTCGATACAAGATTCAGGCCTTCAACGATTGCTCTGTATTTGTCTCTGTTGACTTCCAGCACTCGACCTTTCTGTCCTTTGGATTCACCGGTTATCACCATAACCGTGTCTCCTTTCTTTACATTTAATTTTTTCTGCATTGCTGTAGATTTTATTTTATAACACCTCGGGGGCCAGTGACACAATTTTCATGTACTTTTCGCGAAGTTCCCTGGCAACGGGGCCGAATATTCGTGTTCCGCGCACCTCGTTGAGATTGTTAAGAAGGACAACCGCGTTATCATCGAACCTGATATAAGAACCATCTGGACGACGTATCTCCTTGGTTGTTCTGACAACAACTGCTTTGCTCACCGTACCTTTTTTTGCATCGCCTGAAGGGAGTGCGCTTTTAACACTCACAACAATTGTATCGCCCACAGTGGCATATCTTTTCTTAGTGCCTCCCAGTACTCTGATGCACAACACTTCCTTGGCACCTGAATTGTCGGCTACTGTTAGCCTGCTTTCCTGCTGTATCATAATTACTTAGCTCTTTCGATTATTTCAATTAATCTCCAGGCCTTATTTTTACTGAGAGGTCTGGATTCCGATATACGAACAGTATCGCCGATATTGCATGAGTTCTCTTCATCGTGAGCCATCAGCTTTTTTGTTCTGTTGACGAATTTCCCATAAATGGGATGTTTGACTTTTCTTTTGATCGCCACTACTATGGATTTATCCATCCTGTTGCTGATCACAACGCCAATACGTTCTTTTCTGATATTCCTTTCCATTGCTGATCCGGCTATTAGATTTTTTTAGTTAATTCCCTGCTCCGTAATTCAGTCAGAAGACGTGCAATAGTAAGTTTCACCAGTTTAATCTTCTGAGGATTATCGAGAGGTGTTATTGCATGGTTAAGCTTCATACGAACGAGCATGGTTTTTTCGGTATCAATTCGTTCGAGCAGATCCGATGTACTTAGTTCCTTTATCTCTGAAGTTTTCATCTCTGTTTTGGTATTATTCCTGTACGTAATCGCGTCTTACGACGAATTTGGTTGTTATAGGAAGTTTTTGAGCTCCCAGCCTGAGTGCTTCTTTTGCAACATCATAAGGAACTCCTTCTGCCTCAAGGATTATTCGGCCCGGTGTAACCGGTACAACAAAACCCTCAGGTGCACCTTTTCCCTTACCCATACGAACCTCAGCAGGTTTCTTTGTTATAGGCTTGTCTGGGAAGATCCTGATCCAAAGCTGTCCTTCACGTTTCATATGACGGGTAACAGCCTGGCGTGCAGCTTCGATCTGTCTTCCGGTGATCCAGCACTCTTCGAGGGCTTTGATACCAAATGACCCGAATGACAACTGATTGCCTCTCTGTGCATTTCCCTTCATTCTGCCTTTCTGTGCTCTCCTGTATTTGGTCCTTTTCGGTTGTAACATAGCTAAAATATGTTATAAAATTATTTTATTAATAAAGCCTATTTTTTTGTTTTCCTCTTAAGGCTTTTACTTTTGGCATTACGCGCACCAATGTTAGGGCTGAGATCACGTTTGCCATAAACTTCACCGTTGCAAATCCACACTTTAATACCGATCAATCCTACCTTTGTATGGGCTTCAGCCAGAGCATAGTCAATATCAGCACGGAGAGTATGGAGAGGAATACGACCTTCCTTATAAGTTTCGCTACGGGCCATTTCCGCACCTCCGAGGCGTCCTGAAATAAGTACTTTAATACCTTCAGCTCCCATTCTCATGGTCGAAGCTATCGACATTTTGATCGCACGGCGGTACGAAATTTTACCTTCCAGCTGACGGGCAATATTGTTTCCAACGATATTGGCGTCAAGCTCGGGACGCTTTACTTCAAATATGTTGATCTGAACCTCTTTTTTAGTAATCTTCTTGAGTTCCTCTTTCAGCTTGTCAACCTCCTGTCCTCCTTTACCAATGATGATACCCGGACGTGCGGTGTTTACTGTTACAGTAATAAGCTTAAGAGTCCTTTCAATTATTATCCTGGATATACTGGCTTTTGCAAGTCTTGCATTCAGATATTCCCTGATCCTTGTGTCTTCAACAAGTTTACCTGAGAAGTCATTTCCTCCATACCAGTTAGAATCCCAACCTTTGATAATGCCTAATCTGTTACCTATCGGATTTACTTTTTGTCCCATCTGGTTTATTTTGATGTATTTTCAACTTCTTTATTCATACTGTCGAGGACCAATGTCACATGGTTTGATCTTTTTCTGACCCTGTAAGCTCTTCCCTGCGGAGCAGTCTGCAGTCTTTTCATTGCACGGCCGCCATCGACGCTGATCTCTTTCACAAAAAGGTTGCTTTCTTCAACTCTTGCGCCTTCATTTTTCGACTGCCAGTTTGCAATAGCAGAAAGGAGAAGTTTCTCAAGCCTGCGTGAAGCTTCCTGTTGACTGAATTTAAGGATATCAAGTGCCTTGTTCACCTCTTTCCCGCTTATCAGACCTGTAACCAGTCTCATTTTCCGTGGTGATGTAGGACAGTTTCTGAGGATCGCCTTGTATTTGCTTTTTGCGGCCTCTTTTCTCTGTTCTGCTGAATTTCTTTTTCTTGCACCCATTTCTAAATATTTTTCAGGTTTACATTACTAATTATTTATTGCCGGAGTGACCTCTGAATGTGCGTGTAGGAGCAAATTCTCCGAGTTTGTGTCCAACCATATTTTCCGTAATGTAGACGGGGATGAATTTATTACCGTTATGAACAGCTATTGTATGTCCGACAAAGTCAGGTGAGATAATTGATCTTCTTGACCAGGTCTTGAGTACCGATTTCTTTTGTCCTTCATTCATTACCAGAATTCTCTTTTCCAGTTTGAATTCGATGAAAGGGCCTTTTTTTATGGATCTACTCATAATATATCAGCTATTTTTTCCTTCTTTCAATAATATGTTTGTCAGAGTATTTCTTGCGGTCACGGGTCTTAAAGCCTTTAGCGGGCACTCCGTTGCGCGATCTGGGATGGCCACCGGAGGCACGTCCTTCGCCTCCGCCCATTGGATGATCAACAGGGTTCATGACTACACCTCTTACTCTCGGACGGCGGCCCTGCCAGCGTGAACGTCCGGCTTTGCCTGATTTCTCAAGGTTATGGTCGGTATTTGAGACAGAACCAATGGTTGCACGGCATGTGGTCAGAATCATTCTTGTTTCGCCCGAAGGAAGCTTAATTGTTGCATATTTACCATCGCGTGCCGACAGCTGGGCATATGTACCTGCACTTCTGGCAAGAGCTCCGCCTTTTCCTGGTTTAAGCTCAATATTATGAACTACGGTACCCAGTGGAATATCACTCAAATACATTGTATTTCCGATTTCCGGGGTATTCTCCTTGCCCGATAATATTTTCTGGCCTATCTGAAGTCCTGTC
>CAYPKL010000179.1:0-6535 GCA_964411285.1 uncultured Rikenellaceae bacterium | reverse complement strand
AAAAAAGTCTGCCCGGAACGGATTCATAATATTAAACTGATTACTTTTGAGACCGCCTTATAAAAAAATTTACAAATCTGAAAAATAACTTTCTGTGAGAGAAATGTCAAACCTTAGTTTTCATAAACTAATCCTTATAATGACCGGAGTGTTCCTGTTCAACTCATCGGTATCCCAGGAGTGGCCCGACTGGCGTGGAAGCAACCGTGACGGTATTTGGAGGGAAACCGGAATCGTAAAGAAATTCAAAAACAACACAATCCCTCTGAAATGGAGCATCCCCTGCGGCCCGGGTTACAGCGGTCCTACAGTATCAGGGGGGAGAGTCTATCTGACCGACCTGATAGAGAAACCTGAAGTTTCGGAAAGGGTACTTTGTGTTGACGCCAATACCGGGAAAATTATATGGACTTACAGTTATCCCTGCCTGTATAGAAATGTGAGTTATACTGACGGACCCCGTACTTCGGTGGTTATCAGCGATGGAAAAGCTTACTCTTTGGGGACCATGGGCCATTTATTCTGCTTCGATGCGCTTACCGGTTCCGTTTTATGGCAGTATGACCTGAACCGGAAATACCAGATCCGAATGCCCATTTGGGGCATAGCTTCCACACCTCTGATATTTGAGAAGCAATTAATACTCCAGATAGGGGGAAGTAATGGCGCCTCGGTTCTTGCACTTGATAAAAATTCCGGGAAGGAACTTTGGCGGGCTTTGGATGATAAGATCTCCTATTCTGCCCCTGTCATGATCCGACAGGCCGGGAAACCTGTCGTTGTAGTCTGGACAGCTGAGAATCTTAACGGATTAGATCCTAAAACCGGAAAACTGTACTGGAAGATACCATATCCTCTGAAAATGGGTATGGGCATAGCCACGCCGGTCCGGTATGAAGACTGGTTGTTTGTCAGCAGCTTCTACAACGGGTCGCTGCTTGTAAAACTCGGCCGGGAAGCCATCACTGCTGAAAAAATATGGTTGCGGGTGGGAGAAAGCGAGTATAAAACCGATGCCCTTCATTGTGTTATTAATACTCCCATCATTAAAGATGACTGCATTTACGGCGTTGACAGTTACGGAGAGCTGCGTTGTCTCCAACTCAAAACCGGTGACCGGCTTTGGGAGGATCTTTCAGCAGTTACCAAAAACAGATGGGCAAATATCCATTTTGTCGGGCACGGGCAACAAACCTGGATGTTCAATGAACACGGCGAACTTCTGATTACCGAACTTTCACCGCAGGGAATAAAAATAATCAGCCGCGCTAAACTGACCGATCCAACAAGCGGCCAGTTGAACCGCAACGGAACAGGCGTGACCTGGAGTCATCCGGCTTTCGCAAATCGTCATGTTTTTGCCAGGAACGACAATACGCTGGTTTGCGCATATCTGGGAGAATGAATTTACCCTGGAATTACTGATTTATCAGTATAACGAGGTTAATAAACTAAGTTTATTGGTGCAGTTTAACGTAAGGTTTTTTTCCGTATTCAATGTTTACGATATTCCCATTATTCAATATTGACAGACGGGCCGCTTCAACTACAAGTTCATTAATGTAGCTATTGCCGGGAGTGGCAATTATTCCCTTTTTATCAACCTCCCTGATTCTCTTCTGCCTTCTTTTCAGAGAACTGGCTGCCTGCATACCTTCAACTTCATTTTCAATACTATGCGCAGTAATAATAGAAGCTGAGACTGATTCGGGTCCATAACCGACAGGTTTATATCCTTTCCCTTCCCAGGGTACTAATTTATAAAAATCCGGACTTACATAGTTGAAATGAGACCCTCCGCATCCTATACCTTCGAGATAGGAGTGTTCAACCCCGCGGTTTTGATCATTATGTTTTATCATACCTGTTTTACCATGGCCTTCAAAAAACATCTGAAGATTTTGTTCATTGCTTCCTGCTGCCTGATCGGGATAACCTAAACCATTAATTACTGACAGGATAGCATTGTTCCCGAAACGAACCCTCCCGTTCGCCCACATATACCCCTCGTTGCCATTAGGGAATTTCCCCTTGATACCGGATACAGATATCTCAACAGGTTTCAACCCCGTAATGAAATATACCAGGTCGACATAATGGCACCCGATATAAACAAACGGATCGGTTTTATCGCAGGTGAACCAGTTCTGGAAATTCG
Organism: uncultured Rikenellaceae bacterium; assembly: GCA_964411285.1. GTDB lineage: Bacteria > Bacteroidota > Bacteroidia > Bacteroidales > VadinHA17 > LD21. The sequence continues at coordinate 4,377 of CAYPKL010000179.1, read as the reverse complement.
ACGATCTGTAATAGTACGGTTCGATAAGTTTTGCTTCACCTATCACAAATTCACCAAATTGCTTTAACCCGCAGGCTCTTTTGGCCATTAACGACCGGCGGTCGAAACGTTTGTGATACTCCACACCGACAAATAATCCCTTCCCGAAAGCAATCTTTTCAATCTCGGCAGCTTGTTCGTACTTAAGTACCAGGGGCTTAACACAAAGAATATGCTGATTATGCTTTAAGGCTTCCATAATAACAGGGTAATGGAGCTGATCGGGCATTGCCACAATAACAATCTGGCGTGGTTTCATCTTTGCGATGATCTCTTTATACAATTCCGGAAATTTGTTTTCTTCAGGTTCCTCAACGGAGGGGAATGCTTCAAAATCCTGCCCGGGGAAGGCTTCTTTGATTTCCTTGCTGTTCTTTAATGCTTTTAAAGGTGAAGAGTCGAGCGCACAGATTTTAATGTTTTTTACATAGCCTGTCCGTTGAAGATGATATACTGTAGGCAGCAATAAATCATAGGTGATCATACCACCACCTATAATAACAACATCAAGTGTTTTCATAGAGTTGGGATTTAGATTTTATTTCTTACCTAATATTTCATCACAGGCTTCTTCGAACACGTTTATACTTTCTCTTAATGCCTCCTCATTAATAATTAACGGAGGAGCAATTTTTAAACATTCACCTCCAATACCTACCGGTGCAAACATTAACAATCCCTTCTGAAAACATCTTTCATTAATTTTTAATGCAGTATCAGAGTCAGGAATTTTTGAACCCTTTTTTACAACCTGTATACCTGCCACCAGACCTTTCCCCTGCATGCAACCTAAAATATCAGGATATTTATTTCTGATCCTTTGTAATTCAGGGATCAATATTTCACCCAGTTCCCTTGCCTTCTCAACAAGATTCTCCTTTTCTATGATCTTCAGACTTTCAATAGCAGCAACAACCGGTAAGGGACTTCCTGAATGTGTTGACGTCATTGACCCGGGCGCATATAGACTCATAATGTCTTTTCTCCCTATAACTGCGGAAATAGGCAGTGATGATGAGATCCCTTTTCCACAGGCAATAAGGTCAGGTTTAATTCCATAATGCTGATAGGTGAACATTTTTCCTGTCCTCCCGAATCCGGCCTGGACTTCATCAAAAATGCTGACGATATCATACTTACTACAGAATGCTTCCAGTTTCTTTGCGTATTCAACCGGCAGGAAATCCGGTCCGACTCCCTGATATGATTCTGTCATTATCCCCGCAATATCATCCGGCTTAATACCTTTCTCTTTCAGGGTGTCAAGAAACAGATCAAATGAAGTATTCTCATTCTTATAACCATCGGGGAAAGGTACCTGGACAAATGTTTCCCCCTCTTCACCTATCCATTTCTTTTGTTTTTGCATACCTCCTGCAAGTTGTGCTCCGAGAGTCCTACCATGAAATGCATTATTAAAAGAAACCAGATATTTCTTCTGCGGTCCGTGTTTTTCGATAGCATAAGTCTTGGCCAGCTTGATACAGTTTTCAGTAGCCTCACTGCCTGTGCTGAGCAGGAACACCAGATAATCAGATGGATCAGGAGATATTTTCTGCAGCATTTTTGTCAGCTCTGCCCTTTTTTCATGAACAAAAACGTAAGTTGAAATAAGCTTCTTATCCAATAAATCACGAAGGGCGTCAATTATTTCCTTACGGCCGTGTCCTGCGTTGGTGATTAACACGCCCGACGACCAGTCGATCCACATATTCCCCCACTTGTCATAGATTTGAAACCCTTCAGCTTTGTCCCAGATTACAGGAGGCTGACCCATCATTGATACAGGTTCTGATTCAGATAAAGCCTGGAAAATACTTAACGATTCAGGAACAGGCAGTTTTGTATTTATCTTCCTGTATTTTGTGTTTACTTTCGGAACATCAACCGGATTCAGATTATATTTTGCCATTATAGTAAGGTTGTGAATAAAAAATTTATTAATTCAATAATATTCAATGTATTAGCGTTGAGTAAAAATCATGACGCTTAACAAAAATATAAATAAGATACCAGAATAAAAAACAAGTTTTATTCATTGGCCGGAGTATTTTGTTTATGCCCGCCAGAGGCCGTCTTAAGGGCCCAAAGTACAACACTAGGCGCACAAAGGACTTTTGAGACAACCTCTTAGCTCTCACTGGGATTCCACAACTAATTATAAATAACTTTATATGGCACGTCTGGATCCGAATTGAATTCAAGGTACCTGTCATGTAAAATGTATTCGACAGATTTAAGGCTTCCATCATTATTTATAATGAAAACTTTTATTTTTTCACCCTCTTTCCATTCATCCGGAATCCGATAACTAATAATGCCCCCCGCCCTGGAACAGGCCAAAAACACATTATCCTTTATCGGGGCAAAGGTGGAATAATCTTTTGCAATCACGAGCCCGTTTCCCAATGCAACATTATATTTATTGGCTTTTATATTCACTTCTGCAACACTCCCATCCTCATATGTGATCCTTTCAAAATCACCATATCTTTCATAGGATTTCATTGCCTTTCCATAAAGTTTTTGTTTTGGCAGGGCGTCAAGTATATAATTGCTCACTGTAAATGGCGATCGTTTGAAAGTTAGAGCTTGCGCTCTTTGCCCGTACAGGAAAGTTCTGGCATAAAATGACTGGCCGGAGGTTTTCATGCCGAAACTCGTTTTACCATGATAAATAAAAGGAATCATTGGTATCTGTTCTTCACCTTTAAAATATATATTATCAAATGCTATGATATCGCCGAAGGTTCCGATATGACCTACAAAAAATCCGGTAAAATCCTCTGTTGCCACATCAATCCCCCTTTTATTGAATTCATTTATGAGCATAAGTTTGCCTTCAAAGTTTTTTATGGCACCTGCCGGACTTGCAGGATTGAAATCGTACTTTCTCCCACCTTTATACCCTCCTGCAAGTACATCGATAAAATATGCTTTTTGAACAGGATATCGGTCCAGGGTAAAGCGTACCCTGTCTAGGCCTGACTTTACGGCGTATTTATAACTGCTTATCAAAAAGGATTGTTCTCCATCCCAGGCCCCGCCTCTCATAATGTTGCCCATAGGATCCATGCACATTACATCAGGGTCCCAGCCGGGATTATTCGGGTATGAGTCGTCATAATTATCATAGAAAGTAACATTTACATTGTATTTTCTTGCCTCGTTGATTAAATTAACCAACCGGTCATATCCTCCCAGGGCTTCATTCACTTTATCAACTGATGGGTACCCGGTATCATGGCCTGTGTATTGCCAGCCTAAAAGATAAATCACGTAAGATGCTGAATCCGTCATAACAGCAAAGTTTTTTATCCTTTCGAGAACTTCATTAAAAGTTAAATTTTCATCTGTATTCCCCCTTCGGGATAAGAAGACCCTGATAAATGATTTATCTTTATAATAAGGATTTGGGGTCACTTTTATTTTTTCCCTGATCAATTTTGTACAATCAACCCAGGAGATTTCACCATCTTTGTCATAATCTTGTGTGAATGTAATAGTTACAGTACACGAATCCTGCACTTTCAACAGGTATTCCGGATCAGTCACCGGAATAATTGTTCCAAATTCATGAAGATTATATTCATTTAATCTGTGAATCAGTTTCATGGAAAATGATCCATATCTTTTACCTCCTCTTTCATTTACACTGACAATACTATGGTTTTCAACCGATCTTGTATCCATAATGCCTGCTACTTTGGAATTCAGAGCAAATCCGGTTAAAATTGGATTTAACCAGTCAATTTCGTATTCATAGCTTTTTAGGGAAGCCTCTTCAATATCTATCAGACGGCCCGCATCGGCAGGAATTATCAATTTTGCATGATTCTCATCTGATTTTACCGTTAGCAAACCTGGTAGCTGGACATTTAACAAATAGTAATTACGGTACTCAGTTACATTGTTAAATTCAATTTCCAACCCGTCTGCTTTTAATTTGTAGATCAGGTCAAATTCAATTGCAGGATTATTATTGTAGCTTATTTTGGAATGATATACTACCTGGTTATCTTTATAAAATGCATTGTACACTGTAGTTGTCTTGCTTCTTATTACAGGCAATGCTCCCAGTGAAAATGAAATCTCAGGCCCTGCCGGAGAGGGATTATCCAATATCACCCAGTCATCTGCCTTAATCTGGTAACTCAGGATTGATGGTTTTTCCCTGTTTAAAACAACCTTGATATTTGCATTCTCAAGAGTTATATTATCCAAAATGCCTGACAGGGCAAATAAATCTGACTTTAAAAAAGCTGACTGAAAGGATACAAAGAATAATAAAAGTACCAATGTTCTAACCTTTCAGTCAGCTTTTTTAAAGTCAGATTT
>CAYPKL010000178.1:0-3251 GCA_964411285.1 uncultured Rikenellaceae bacterium | reverse complement strand
CAGATAAAGAAACTTGAGCTTGGCAAAGATTCTGTTGAAACCATTGAAGGAGAAGACATGAAAAAGGATTACTTCGGCACTTATGAAGTTTCCACAGCGGGGAGCATGGCTTACAACTGGCGTCAGGTATTCTGGTATGCGCCTGAGAAAAAGGTTTATGGCGTTCATGGCAATTCAGGCTATCTCTTCCGGTTTGATCCTTCAATCCCCAGATTGGAAGTTTTGGAAAGACTTACATCAATCCCTTCAAAACTTACGGGGATGGGTGACCAGTTCAGTTATGGATACCTTGGTTTCGCTCTGGGCCCTGACGGCCACACAATTTATTACCTGACCGGTGGTCCAATTTATATAAACGGTAAAAGAGTGCTGGGCGCAACTTCAACTGCCAAAGGAGAGGCCAAAGGGCTGGAGGATCTGCATTTGATTACTTATGATATCACTACTGGGCAATATCTCGATCATGGCGCAATATTCTTTCCTGATGGTGAAAGACCGCTCTATGTTAATTCCATTGCAGTAGGGAAAGACGGAGCTGTTTACAGCATGGGAAGGATCAAAAGAGACGGGAAGGTAGTTACTGATTTGTTCAGTGTACCGAATCCTTTTAAATAAGCTGTTTTAAAATCCTCCGGTGATGATCATAAGAAAAATCTCCAAACCAGTTTTTTTTTCTTTGATATGCATTTTATTTAGCTCTCTTTCTCTTCCGGGGTATGCTCAGTCACCGGTTGATCCTTATCAGGTTATTCGCAAAGTAAAGGATATAATAATTTATGAAGACGCCAGATTTTATTCTGCTTTCCCTTCGGTTGTCAAGAAGCCTGGTGGAGAATTTATTGTAGCATTCAGAAGAGCTCCCGAGCGTAGAATGTTAGGTGAAAAGAGTGTCACCCATACCGACCCTAACAGTTACCTTGTCCTGGTCCGTTCCAGGGAAGGGGAGACCTGGACTAAAGAACCTGAACTGATCTATGCACATCCTTTTGGTGGTTCACAGGATCCGTGCCTTCTTCAGCTCCGTGATGAAACGCTCCTTTGTACAAGCTACGGATGGACACTGGTTCATCCAGAAGGCATTCCAAACCTCAAACAACCCAATTTCATGGCGGGCGACTTCGTTTTTCTTGGCGGATATATCCTGCGTTCTGAAGATGGCGGGAACTCATGGAAGGGACCTTATTACCCACCCAGAATACCTGCCGAAACCAGTTATAATGCACTTGGTGAACCTTTGCCTGCATATAACCGTGGAGCTTTATTTGAGAGCAGAAGCGGCCGGATACTCTGGGTGGTCGCCGGATCTGATTCAACTGTCAAAGAAAAATCTACTACCCATTTACTGGTTTCTGACGACAAGGGATTTACATGGAAGTATTCAGGCCTGGTTGCAACCGATGACAAAGCTTCATTTAATGAGACTTCAGTCTATGAAACCCCGAAGGGAGATATTGTTGCATTTCTTCGCACAGCCAATATGGATGACCAGGCATGCATAGCCCGTTCACACGATGGGGGCAAGACTTTTGAACCTTATCAGAAAATGGGTTTTCAGGGTCATCCGCTTAATGCCCTACAGCTGCCGGATAAAAGAGTATTACTGACTTATGGCTATCGTCATAAGCCCTTTGGTATCCGTGCCCGCATACTGAATCCCGAATGTACAGATTATGCAACATCTCCGGAAATCATATTACGTGACGATGGAGGGAACGGTGACCTTGGTTATTCATGGCCCGTAATGATGGATAAAAATCACATCATGGTTACCTATTATTTTAATAAGAATGATGGGACCAGACATATAGCAGGAACAATTCTGGAAATTGAATAATCAGCAAAATACCATCTATTTATTCTACATGATTTTTCCCAGTTACAATATAAACACGATAATATGGATAAAATTTCTATTTTGAATATAAGAGTTCTTATTTTTCTCTTTCTGCCGGTAAATGCATTATTTTCCGGCTGCTCTATGAACGGGAAAGATATTGTAGTAATTGAAAATAAAAAATTCAGATATGAGGTCGGCACCGATGGTCAAAATATCGCCTTTATAGATAAAAGTTCAGGTGCGGATTATCTGATGAAGGATTCTGAAACATGGTGCGCGATGGTTACAAAGAGCGGGATTCAGGATACGGTTTCATCGGTCTATCTTAATGGAAAGCATCTTATTCTGAAATTTAATAAGGCTGATGTAACGGCAGATATCCTCATAATTAAGGAAAGAGACAGGATCACAATGAAAGTAAATGAAGTCAGCGGAGATCCCGAATCCCTCACTTTTATAAATATTCCTCTTGATCTTGAAGGGATGCCTTACGAACCGTTCTCCGCCTGTGCCCTTTCCATGAACCTCTTTACCCATGTTCGTCAGATCCCGGCATTGCAGACTCATCTATGGGCCTCTTGTTACAAGAGATTCGGCATGATAGGTGCAGAGATAACTCTTCTTGGCGTTCCGGCTGAAAAAATGCTTCCCCTGATACGCGATGTAATAACAAATGCAAAAGATATTCCTTTTTCTGATAAAGGTGGTGCCTGGGCCCTGATGCAAAAAGAAGGGTATGGTTCATACCTGATGAACTTCGGAACACTAACCGAGAGTACAGTAGACGAGTGGGTAAAGATGTGCAAAAATCTTGGCTTCAACCAGATTGACAACCATGGAGGTGGAGATTTCTTCAGGTTCGGTGATTTTATATTGAACAGTGAAAAATGGCCCGATGGTTGGGAAAATTTCAAACGGATAAATGAAAAACTTCATAATGCAGGAATATCTTCAATATTCCATACATATGCTTTTTTTATTGATAAGAATTCAAATTATATAACTCCTGTGCCAAGCGAAGATCTCGCTTTTTTCAGATCATTCACCCTGGCTGAACCATTCCAGGAAGGGGATAATGAATTGGTGGTAAATGAGTCTACCGGCGAAATCTCAACCACTACCGGTTTCTTTGTCAGGAACAGTCTTTCATTAAGGATTGGAAGTGAAATTATTGAATTCACCGACGTTACAAAAGAACCTCCATACAGGTTTCTGGGATGCAAAAGAGGAGCTTGCGGTACAAAACCTTCAGTTCACGCGACTGGTGAAAAAGTATATCATCTGCGTGAGATGTTCGGAAGATTTGTCCCGGGACCTGAAACACCACTTTTTAATGAAATAGCCCGTCATACGGCAGAAATTGTAAATCAGTGCAGGTTTGACGGCATCTATTTCGATGCCATCGACGGAAGCG
>CAYPKL010000177.1:0-4090 GCA_964411285.1 uncultured Rikenellaceae bacterium | reverse complement strand
GTGGCAAACCGCACCCGGAAAAACGATAATAGCCAGATCGACCGGATCGGTAATATCCACTACGTACTTATATGCCTTGACCGAACATATCGATTTTTCACCCGGACTGACAGGAAAAACAATACCGGTAAACTCTGTTTTCAGAATATTGAATAAAATATCATAAGGTACTGTGCCTTTTACATTGTTTGTGCCAACTACAGCAATTGCTTTGGGATTAAATATCTTAACAAGGTTCTGCTTGTGAATTTCTGCTCTTATTGACATTGGTTTCTTTTAAATTTTAATTGATATTCGAAATACCTGCTTAATAAGTGAAGACCTGCAGAAAAAAATCACGACTTCCAAAAGGCAAAAACAGTCTTACATTGAAATAAATAGCAACACTAAGTGATGTAAGTGTTTATGAAGTCAACTGCTTCCGAAACTGTTTGAACTTCCAGCGATTTGTCTTCATCCATTTCAATGTTAAATTCTTCCTCAAAGGCTGCTACCAGCAAAACACTTTGCATAGATGATGCCCCTAAATCAAAAGAAAAGTTTGCATTATCCGATATTTCGGATTCATCAATCTCAAGCACTTTGGAGATTACTTTCTTTACCCTGTTTTTAATCTCTTCTCTGTCCATTTTAATAGTATTTGTTGAATAGTTGTTTCAATCCTGATATGATTATATCCCTTTTTAAGGAAGGAAAAAAATTGTATTTTTTGTCGTATTTCTGATTTATTACTGCCGTGTGCGAATGAATACTAAAATTAAAAGTTATTAAATAAAATTGATATACTCAAAAAAATAATGTGCTTTGTATAATGTTGATATACTGTATACTAAAGGTAGCACTTGCACAAATCTGTTTCAGAAATACTTTACCCGAAAACAAAATTCGACAAATTCTTTAATTTACCTGATGAGAATTTAGTCAAATCAATTGCCCGGAGTCCGGGGTTTATTACAATCCGGTAACAGTCACAACATGACGGGTTAGTTTAAGTCTGAAGACAGGTGATTGGGAAATGTGTTCTTTTAAATGAAATTCCCGTCATAATCCATCCTGGGATCGTCATAGGATATATCGATAACTCTTTGAAATCCGGTATTCCAGTTTTTATGGGTAGATGAACCTGCATTATAACATCGTCTGATACCCCATGCGCCATGATATATTTTTCCGGCACTGGCTGGATCAGCATGATAATGCCCAAATAAAATCATATCGATTTTGTTCTCGATAATTTTCCTTAATTCAACGCTGTCCCTTAAATGCATTCCAAGCTTAAAATCAAACGGGTGGTGGTGTAAGTACAAAACCTTTTTCAGGTTGGCAACCTCCGGCTTATGGAGGATTTTCCTTAAACGTCTTAATTGTGGTTTCCCTAATTCGCCTTCAGAGCCGAAACGATCAAGCAAGTGCAGTTCTTCGGCTGTTGAATCGAGTCCGATAAAAGCAATACCATCAATAATATCGAGTTTTGGATAAGAAATCCTGCGGGATTTATAGTACTTTTTCTTAAACAACCCGACAAATTTCTCATCTCCCAGAATGCCGGTACCATAATCATGGTTGCCTGGAATAACCAACACCCGGTATCCGCGTTCTTCAAGTCGCTTAATGGCACCAACAGCTTCTTCAGTTTGTTCTCCCTTATTGGCATTGTCAACAATATCACCGGTAATAAGAATGATATAATTATTGGCTGGTTGTTTCAGAAATGTAATGTTGTCAATAATAGAACGAAATCTTATACCACACTCCTCATGTCCTACATGCAAATCTGACAAATGAATTATTTTTTTCATGAAATAGATCTTAACTTTTATCCGGAGCTGGTATTTATTATAATAAAGCTTCTGTTTATCAGGTGATGAGCCCTATTTTGGGCAGTAGTGTCATAAAAATAGTTTTGGTAAAAATATAATTAATCCGCAAACCAGGGCGGCTATTGCACAGATCAACACAGCTCCGGCAGCCAGATCTTTGGCTGATCGGGCGGTTTCATGATATTCAGGAAATAAATGGTCAGTTAGCTTCTCAATTGCGGTATTAAAACCTTCCGCTGCCCAGACTAAAGCAATTAAAATCAATATCACGCACCACTCTGATTTTGAAATTCGAAATAAAATTCCTGCTATCAGGGCGCCAACAGTCGCCAACAGATGAATCCGGGTATTTGGTTCAGATCTTAAAAGCTCATAAATTCCTTTAAAAGCACATTTAAAACTATTTATCAGCTTCCCAAAACCAATTTTACTCGTGTTAATGCCTTTCTCCATGATTATTGTTAAGAAACCAAATTTAATAATCATTTTAACATCCATACTAGGTACTGCAGGAACTTTAATTTTTCAATCCGTGACTTTCAGAAGTTTTTTCGCTACCCCGATTCATCATACTGGTCTTCCCTTCAAGCTGTGCCGCTGCATCAACACTGAAAGTTCCGCTTGTTACAATCTCTTCACCTTCAGAAAGACCGCCGGTAATTACGTAACTTTCTCCAAGCATTGGACCGAGGTCGATTTCACGTAATTTAAAGATTGGTTCATCTCCCGGTTGTTTCACATAAACAACAGAACGCTTGCCGGTCCACAAAACTGCTGATCGGGGAATAATAATATCATTTTGGAATCCTTCAGGTGTTGAAGAGACAACCCCGGTTGCAAACATTTCTGGTTTTAACTTTCCTGATTGATTTCCAGTTTCGACTCTTACTTTTGCCACTCTTGTAACGGGATCAATCACCGGGTCAATAAATGCTATGGTTCCGGAATAAATTTTCCCGGGTAAGGCCTGAAGGGTGAATGATATTTTTTCTCCTCTCCGCAAAAACTGGATATCAGTCTCATAGGCATCAAATAATATCCATACTCTTGAAAGGTCGGCAATTTTAAATAGCGGCGTTCCCTGTGAGATATAATCACCGGCGTTAACAAGGCGTGAAGTGACAATCCCACTGGTACCGGAAACAACATCAATGGTTGTTTGAACTGTTCCGGAATTTTCTATTAATTCAATCTGATAATCAGCGAGTTTCCAATGACGCAGTTTCTCTTTTGCCGCTTCGTAAATTGCCGGTTGAGTTTGTTTGGTTTTGGCCGATTCCAGTAACTCCTGCTGCGCATTAATCAGTTCGGGAGAATATATTTGAGCAAGAACCTGTCCCTTTGCAACAGTTTCGCCGGTAAAGTTAACGTAAAGTTGTTCTATCCGTCCGGGAATGTGCGCTACCTGACTTTGTAACAGCCTTTCATCGGCCTGTATCTTGCCATACAGACGCACCTCTTTGAAAGGTTTTTGTTTACTGACGACAGTTGTAAGAACATTCGCCAGTTGAGCGGCCTCTTTGGTCAGATGAAGCGCATCAGGATCTATTGAAGATGCACCATTTTGTGCAAGCGGAATCAAGTTCATTCCGCATAAAGGACACTTCCCTGCCTGATCCATCCTTATCTGAGGGTGCATGGAACATGTCCAGGTTGAAACCTGTCCAAAAGTTGCAGAATGATCATGTTTCTCTTCTGCTTTTCTGGACGGATGGAAAAACAGCCAACCAAGGATTATCCCTATAATCAGGGGTATTGCTATTTTAAATATTTTCGTTTTCATAATTAATTGATATAAAGTTGAAACAAAGTTGAAATAGAGTTGAATTTTATTTCCATTTATTTCCATCCATTTCCAAATTCCCCAGTCTTTTCAGCCAGGCAGCAGCCGTGTTAAAGTCAGCAAAAGCTTCGACTTGCTTAAGTTCATAATCGAGTGTTTGCTGTCGCATGCGCAGAACATCTGTTAGTCCTGATGAAGAAGTTGAGAAGCTTTTCAGAATGAGTTCAAGAGATTTTGATGCAAGTTGAAATTGATTTTCGTAAAGTTTTACCCTGCGCTGTGCATCCAGGTATAACTGAACTGCCTGGTAATACTCATTTTGTAATAAATTGGACGTTGCCTGGTAGTTTTGCGATGCTGCTGATTTTAAAAGTTCAGCTTCTTTCGCCATTGAATTGTATTTTTTCCTGTAAATCGGGAGTGTTACAGTCATCATTGGCATTAACATGTCCCTGCCATTCATAGACGGCATTCCCATGGGGAATTG
>CAYPKL010000176.1:0-3210 GCA_964411285.1 uncultured Rikenellaceae bacterium | reverse complement strand
AAGCAATATATTCGGAAAGACGATAGAGTGATATGGGGTTCAACAACTGTTAGCATAATCAGAAACGATAAAGAAGAAGTCCAGTATTTTCTTGCCATGGTTGAAGATATAACTCAGAGGAAGCAAGCGGAGGCAGAGCTGGAAAAATCATTTTTCCTGATAAAAGCAACACTGGAATCTACAGCTGATGGAATTCTGGTAGTAGACAGGCAGGGGAAAATAGTGCAGTATAATCAGAAGTTCACCGGAATGTGGAGGATCCCTGATACTGTCATGAATCTTAAGGATGATGGAGTTGCTGTTCAGTTTGTCAAAGATCAGTTGATAAATCCGGATAAATTCACCTCACAGGTACTAAACCTTTATACTGATCCGGAAAAAGCAACTTCTGACCTTCTAGAATTTAAGGATGGCAGGATTTTCGAACGATATTCCCAACCTCAGAAAATCTCGGGTAAAAGCGTTGGCCGGGTCTGGAGCTTCAGAGATATTACTGAAAGCAAAAGGGCTGAAGCCGAACTGATTGCAGCAAAAGAAAAAGCCGAAGAAAATGACAGATTAAAGACGGCATTTCTACATAACGTATCTCATGAAATCAGGACACCGATGAATGCCATAATTGGTTTTTCAGCTCTGCTTAATGAACCTGACACAACTGAGGCTGAGCGGAACCAGTTTATAGATATTATTTTCCAAAGCGGCGGCCAGTTGCTTTCGATCATTAACGATATAGTTGATATCGCTAATATTGAAAGCGGCCAGGCAAAGCTTAACACCAGAGAAATGGACCTTAATTCGTCCATGAGGAGTCTTAATGAACAATTCAGCTATAAGGAGCAGGTCGATATTATTTCAATAAATTTGAAAACCGGTTTACCTGACGAAGAAGCTACTATTATTACCGACAGCACAAAACTGATCCAGGTCCTTTCAAACCTTATAAATAATGCAACAAAGTTTACAAAAGAGGGTCGTATTGATTTTGGTTATATTCTGAAAGACAGATTATTGGAGTTTTTTGTGAAGGATACCGGAATAGGCATTCCTCCTGACCTGCACGATAAAATATTTGAAAGGTTTTATCAGGTCGACAATTTGATTTCCAGAAAATTTGGGGGAACCGGCCTTGGCCTTTCCATCTGTAAGGCTTATGTTGAACTGCTTGGCGGTAAAATCTGGGTAAAATCAAGGCCGGGTGAAGGAACCACTTTCAAATTTACCATTCCTTATATCCGGCAGGTTTAAGCCGGAATATATCTTAATGCCATAAATATCGCTGCTAAATAATTTTCTTTTATATCGATTGTCTTTTAACAATCGATGTAAGCTCTTTGATAAATATAGGTTTTTCAGGGCTAACTATTTTTAGAATGAACAGCAACAATTTACTTTTTTTAATGTTATCTAAAGTAGTTGGTTTGTAAGTGACTTACAAATATATTGTTATATATTAAGGCATTAACTTATTCAAACCGGAAACCGGTGTTAAAATTTTTATGAGTTATGCTGTCATATTTGGAAAATTTAGTATTTTTATATTGGGAAATTCAATGCTGATCAGGTCATTATTTTATATAAGTATTATCACATATTAAACCATACAGTGAAAAAAGTATCAGATTTTCATATATTCCTTCTGATTTGCAGTGTTACACTTCTCTTTTCAGGATGTGAACGGGATAAGCCACCTAAATTAACAACTACCGCGGTAACTGAAATTCAGCCAACTAGTGCAAAAGCAGGTGGCTTAATTTCAGATGATGGGAATACTGATATAATTGTAAGAGGGGTCTGTTGGGGTACACGGGATAAACCGACTATTGAGGGAACAAGGACTACTGACGGATATGGGATGGGCTCTTATACAAGTAGTATTACTCAGCTGACACCCAATACTTTGTATTATGTCAGGGCCTATGCGACTAATAAGGTAGGCACTGCTTATGGGAATCAGCTTACCTTTACTTCCGCAGAACTTGCAGTTGCTTCATTATCAACTGCTTCTGTAACCGCTATTACCTCTACAACCGCTGTATCTGGTGGAACCATAACTTCCGACGGTGGTTCTGATGTTACGCAGCGTGGTGTATGCTGGAGCACTCATACCGGACCGGTTATCACAGATTCTCATACTTCTGATGGTACCGGTACCGGCAGTTTTAGCAGCAATCTTACCGGGCTGACCGGAAACACAGCATATTATGTCAGGGCTTATGCCGTAAATACCCAGGGGACAAGTTATGGACAGGAAGTGTCATTTACATCGAGTCCGCAATTACCTTCCATTACAACCACAGTACCTTCACCTTCATCAACAACCACCGGCACCGGTGGAGGCACCGTGACCAGTGATGGCGGTTCTGCAGTTACATCGCGCGGAGTTTGTTGGAACACAACCGTAAATCCCACGATTGCCAACAGCAAAACAACTAATGGCACGGGAACAGGTGTTTTTACAAGCAATATGACAGGAATGGCTGTCAACACCGAGTATCATGTCCGTGCTTATGCCACCAACAGTGTTGGAACAGCCTATGGAACAGATTATACTTTCAGAACTGATCCGGCAACTATACTTGACTATGATAACAATGTATATAATGTGGTCAGGATAGGCACACAACTATGGTTGAAAGAAAATCTGAAAACCACCAGATTTAAAAATGGAACTTCAATCCCCCTTACAGCAGCAGAGGCTGCCTGGGCCGGTTTGACTACTTCAGGTTATTGCTGGTATGATAATGACGACAGCAATAAAGCAGTTTATGGGGCTCTCTATAACTGGTTTGCAGTTAAAACTGGCAACTTGTGTCCTACCGGATGGCATGTGGCTAACGATGATACTGAATGGATCACCCTTGAGACTTATCTCGGAGGGGCCAGCCCTGCAGGAGGCAAACTAAAAGAAACGGGAACTACACATTGGCTTTCGCCAAATACCGGAGCAACAAACGAAACTGGATTTACATCATTGCCAGGAGGATACAGGCATGCCGACGGTTCGTTTTCGGATATGGGATATAATGGATACTGGTGGTCATCAAGAGAATATAATGTAACTGATGCATTTTTCAAAAAGATGCAGAATACCTCAGATAAAACATTCCGTGCCTATATGGATGAAAATGGCGGGATGTCGGTGCGCTGTATAAAGGACTAGCTCCGGGAAATTCACAAATCAGTTATTCATCAAAAGTTTTGTCCGGATAA
>CAYPKL010000175.1:0-3850 GCA_964411285.1 uncultured Rikenellaceae bacterium | reverse complement strand
CTACATTCAGTGCTGATGTTATAGTGATTTCAGGAGTGGTCGGAACTTCTTTGCTTATGACGTGAACAGAACCTGTGTACCTCTCCTTTTTATTATCGATATGCAGGGATGATTCCGAACCATAAATCTCAATTCCTTTATATTGCTGGGTTGCCTTAATATGTGTTATCCCCAGGTCATCGGTCAGAATTCCTGATATTTTAAACTGTGCTTTCGGATTAAGGATACCTGTTATGGATCTGGTTTCTTCAATGAACAGGTAAAACCTGTCCTCGAAAGTGGCAGCGCCTGAGGATTTAGTTGTATTTATGTCTTTTTCAATATAAACCGGCATTCCATCCTTCCTGATAACCTCATTCACATATTTGTTATCAGAAAAAAGCTTTGATGAAAACCGGGGAAAAGAATTCAGCTTACTGTCAGAAACTGATTTTGTTTTATTTTCACGACTGATCTTAAGGAAACTGATATCCGGCTTGTAAGTTCCTGCAGGATTTTTTGATCTTACCTTGAAATTATTATTCTGTCCGCTAACCATTAAAACAGGGGCCAGAAAAAATATCACAATTAATAATTTCTTCATCACTGTTTATTTTTTTCTTTTATTATTGCAAGTAAAGCGTTGTATAAATGGGTTAAAACTTCCTGACCGGAGGAATCTGACCATTTTACTTCATTCTCATAATCACGGCTGATAACTTTTATAAAATATGTAATGTTTCCCGGATGGTTGACTTTAAGCTCCCTGAAATTGGAAGACAAAAATAAACTGTCAATTTCCGCCAGTCTTTTTCTGCTTACCCTTTGAATTCTAACCAACGAATCATTTTGCTGTTTATAAAGCTGTCCCTTTTCAAACAAAACATATTCCATCGGGATATTTGTAAAACCACCTCTTTTACCGAAACAGACCCGGTCGATTTTAGTGTTTTCCATAAGTTTTTTAGAATTCACGCATGAAGCAAGAAGCAGACAGGTTCCAAAAATAAATAACACTCTTTTCATTTCCGGAGATCTTTTGGTGTTAATCAGAGATTCTTTTTGGATAATGATCCAGATGATTACTAAAAACTGTTGAAATTAATAAAAAGCGGTGAACTTTTCAGCTAAAACAACCTGAATACTAATGACGGTCATCCTGCTCATTCAGACCGGACAGATCCCCAGAGCCGGTTCGGTGTATCACCCATTTCAAGGGTAAGAATTCCTCCTTCAAAAATATCATTATGAGTGAAAACAGGTTTCATCAATCCGGTTCCATTCAGTTTTGCCGACTGGATGTACTTGTTAATCTTACTGCAATTTTCAGCAACAACTGTAAAGGTTTTTCCATTCTGAAGATGGATCTTTACTTTGCTGAAGATGGGACTTCCAATCTGATACCCGGGAATTCCGGGTGTGATCGGGTAAAATCCCATAGCTGAGAATACATAAAAAGCCGATAATCCTCCTCCGTCTTCATCACCGGGTATACCCATAAGGTCATTTCTGAACCAGGTATCCATCAGCATTCTGACTCTCTTCTGTGTTTTCCATGGTGTGCCTGCCAAGTTATAGAGATAGGGTATATGCATTGATGGTTCGTTCCCCATTACATACTGGCCCACATTACCTGTGGCATCCGGGAAAGTTGAATAATAGATCCATTTTGTTCTGCCCAGGCCTTCACTGAATAACTGGTCGAGCTTATTCTCCAGCTTCGCTTTTCCACCCATCATTCTTATCAGGTCCTCATAGGCATGATTAGGCTGCCAGATATATGTCCAGGCATTGTTTTCATCATAGTAATCACGCGCACCGATTCCGGAGTCAAACCGATAATCGAATGGTTCAATCCACTTTCCTGCAGAATCTTTGGGATGATAAAAACCGGTTTCGGAATTGAAGAGGTTCCTGTAGTTCAGGCTTCTTTTAGTAAAGAAATTGTAATCTTCTTCTTTGCCCAGTTCCTTTGCCATCTGAGCCATGCACCAGTCATCGTATGAAGAAGCGAGAGTTACTGCAACTGATTGCCTCTTCTCGAACGGACCGACAACCGGTAATGTTTCAGCTTCTCCATTCCGGAGCCCGGGGAAATAACCATTTTTATCATAAAACCTGTCGAGCCAGGTGGCTTCACCTTTTATCCACGGGATCTTAGTTTCGTTGAGGATTGTGTTTTTCAGATGATCATAGGCTTCCCCAAGATTAAAACTGCGGATCCCTTTATTCCATGCATCCAGTATTACAGCTGCTGAGTGGTTCCCATTCATTGCATGCATATCTCCTGCCGGAGTGGGAAAAGTAGGCATCCAGCCCGACTGCCGTGCCATACGGATATATGATGTTATTTTTTCATCCTGCTGACCCGGATTAAGGATCACCTGCAGCGGATGCAATGCCAGGTGTGTGTCCCATACCCAGTCGTCGGTAAAAAATGAAGTGTCATTGGCCGGTTCAATGTTTTTGCTCCAGATGCTGAAATATTTTCCATCTTCGGTGACGTCTATCATTCTTTCGTAACATCTGTAAAGCGAAGTGTAGAACATAGTCTTCTGGTCCTCAGATCCTCCTTCGGTTTCAATTTTTGAAAGCGCAGAATTCCAGACCTTTTTTGCATTATCTGATACAGCGGCAAACTCCCAGCCTTTTATACTTTCATTAAGATTTGTTTTTGCCTGATCGATGCTTATATAAGATATTCCATAACGGATATTTAAAACAATGATATTATTGTTCCTGATTTTGACAAAAATAGCTGTGTTGTCTCCGGAAGATGATACTTGTTCTGTTTCCGTATTGTTTCCGGGTAATTTTGAAATTTCAGTTTCCTTATCAAATTCCAGGTAAAGATAGATTTTGATATTGCTGAATGAATCATAGCCTGAAATTGAATTCCCGCTATTAATCAATTCTCCTTTATTTCTGGTTTTAAGAATCACTCCGTGATCCTGACCTTCACCAAAATGCAGTGCAAAAAATCCGGATTTTCCTGCTGGTGCAAATTTTAAATCAATGTCCTGTTCATCCAGGTTCACTTTGTAACAATATGGCGTTATCGATTCATTGTCATAAGTGAACGCAGCTGGTACTTCCTTATCTTTGCTGCCTGTAAAGGGAATCAGGTTAAAGACCATCCCTGAACGATGAGAGACGACATTCAGGGGAAAGCCATTCATTTTGTTAGTTGTGTAATTATCCCTGTCGGGATAGAACCGCAGCATACTGTTAGGGAGATGAACTGTAGGATATGTTGGAACGAGAAGGTGGCTTATATTGCCTATATACGGATTTACATAACTAACCGGTTCCGGTTTCTTTTCGACACACGAAAACAGTAATGAAGAGATAATTACTGTCGGAATTATTATTGATTTATATTTCATCTGGCTGACAGTTAATATTATTTAATCCTGTTATATTTTCTCATTATCTCCACAGTTTTTTTATTGGCAATTATTTAATTGGTCCCTTTTGGCATGAAATTATAAATTCCTTCGACTCCGGACCCAGGTCATTTTCATCGAAATCACCGGCGATCCGGTATTTTTTGAATCTTGAACGTTCGATCAGATGTTCGAGTTCGAACCTGAAAAAATATCTCATTGGTGATTTCCATTCCCGGCTGAAAAAGGATTCCCTGTTATTCCACTCAAAGCGAAATGTTATGTTAATGATCTGATTTAAAAGATCAGGTTTTGTAGAGACTATTCTTTTTACTCTGTTGCCGGGTTCATATTCACCATCGAAATCAGCCCTATTATCGATGCCGTTTATCAGTGGTTTCAGGTCAGGAACAAAAACATCGAAAATGAATACTCCGTGCGGAGCCAGATGATCATAAACATTATTCAATGCCGCCAGTTGGTCA
>CAYPKL010000174.1:0-6886 GCA_964411285.1 uncultured Rikenellaceae bacterium | reverse complement strand
ATATTTTCATAAACACATTTTCCGATTATTTCCTCGTGCTCTTCAAGAAGTCTGATGAATATATCTGATTTCTCTGCTGCAAGTTTATAGGCGACATGAATAAGCTGTCTCATGCCGGAATTATAATCGGGGTTTGAAGGTTCATGTCTGAGAGAAGCTGCAAATTTCCTGCTGTTCCAGCTTCGCACTTCCTCAGATGACGGGAGAGTTGCCTTGTTTATATCAATCACGTCTGCATAGGGACCGCATAACTCATCAACCCTTGTTAGCGATTCGGAATAGATCCCTTTTACAAATTCCAGAGCATCTCCGCCACCTTCCGCCAAACCGATCACTTCTTCCAGCCAGGTGGTACCGGCTGTCTTTACATGGATACCCTTATCGTGTTTCCTTATGATTGATCCTATTACAGGATAGATTGAAAATTTGTCTGATCCCGAATGTACGCTTATCTTCAGATCCTCCGGCAAGCCAAATTCAGCAGCCGCCTGACTTACTACAAGCAAATTATATTCAAACTCTTCGGCAAATTTTTCCGGATCGCCCACATAGTCGACACCCTTATTGAATCTGCCGGAGAATTTAGGGGCTATAGTCTGAACCGGGATATTCTCATCACTTAACATTTTGAGTATGAAAAAAAGTTCAACAGGAGTTTGAGGCTGGGGCACTTCATCCATCGATATTTCAGTAATGAAATTACCTTTCCCTTTATGGCTTTCTATTTTTCTGTAGACCTCACCGGCTTTTTTTGCTGCAAAAAGGTATTTCTCAGCAATTTCGCCAAGCATGGAAGTTGAACACCCTGTTTTTTTTCTGATTCCTTTAATTTCTAAACCACCGGTGAATTTTTTAGCCGCTTCGATGAAAATGGTTGTCTCAACTTCTCCTGCGCGCTTTCCGATAAAAGATGCTACATCGATAGTAAAGTAATCGGAGCTTTCAACGAACCTGTCGACAGTATCAAAATTAATATGATCGGCATCCACAAAGTATGATCTTTTGAAACCGGCTTTTTTCGTAACAATATCAGCTTCATTCCTGACATCTCCGGGCTGAGTTCCTATGATCATGTGTTCTCTGTTGGATTTGTTCCATACAGGCGTTATTTCAAAACCTTTTTTTTCTGCTTCAATAAGTGCTTTAAGCTGTGCATGGCCCTGATGTCCGAACCTGTCACCCAATCCGAAAGAATACTTTCCGAGTTTATTCATTGTAAAAGTAATTATTGATTATTATCAGAATCAGAGTTCGATTTTTTTCCATTTCGGAACCAGGAAATGCATTACAGCCCAGGCAATAAGGTAGGCCAAAGCGCAAAATATAAATATAAAAGTATAGGCTGTTGTCATACTACCCTGTACTATGGGGACCTGTATCGCTTTCAACTGATCGAACATGGCAGGGTCAACCGATTGGAGTTGCTGCATTACTTCTGATGGCAGGTTACTCAATTCGACCTTATCAATATTTATTACATCCTCGTATTTATTCAACAATGTCATGGATCTGATTTTCTCAATAAACTCGCCGAGATTTTGTCCCCTGGCCTCAACCCACGATTTTGCAATACCTGCGCTGCGGTAACCATCGAAAACCCAGCCGGAAATTTTATTGATAAAAATACCGCCGAATCCGCCGGCCATTCCTCCAATACCAGTAACACTGGCTACGGCCTTTTTGGGAAACATATCCGATACTGTCGTAAAAATATTACATGACCATGCCTGGTGGGCAGCAGTGCCGATACCAATAATTAATACCGGCATCCAGAAGCTTATGTGTCCCAGCCATTGAGCAGATAAAACAATCAATGGCGCCAGGGCAATCAGCAACATGGCTTTCATCCGGCCTGCATAAGGATCATACCCTTTTTTTATGAAATACATTGGAAACCATCCGCCGGTGATACTGCCAACTGTCGACATGGTATAAAGCACCGCCAGAGGAAAGGCAACCTGCATTCCGGTCATTCCATACTGGGCCTTCAGATAGGCAGGCAGCCAGAACAAATAGAACCACCATACACCATCGGTCATGAATTTTCCAAAGCTGAATGCCCAGGTCTGCTTATATTTGAGAAGTTTTAACCATGGTACTCTTCCGGTATTTTGAGCGGCTGATGTATCCGATTCATCAAGGTTATCGGAATGAATATATTCATATTCAGCTTTGCCGATACGTTTGCTTCTTGAAGGAATCTCATACAGCCAGAACCAGAAAATGAGCCATGTGAAACCTATGCCACCAACAATTAAAAATGCCGCCTGCCAGCCGAGATGTTTGACTATCCAGGGAACGATCAGAGGGGCAAGAATAGCACCTACATTGGCGCCTGAATTCCAGATACCGGTAGAGAGGGATCTCTCTTTTTTGGGAAACCATTCAGCAGTTGTTTTATTGGCAGCCGGGAAATTGGCCGACTCACCAAAACCCAGCAAACCACGGGCAATCATAAACCCGCCGGTACCTCTTGCCAACGCATGCGACATAGCAGCCAGTGACCATATAATCAGCGACCATGCATATCCAAGCTTTGTCCCCAGCCAGTCCACAAAGCGGCCGGCAAAGAGCATTGAAATGGCATAAACAAACTGAAATACAGATACAATATTGGCGTAATCGGAATCACTCCAGTTGAACTGTACCTCAAGATTGCCTTTCAGCAGGCTAAGTACCTGCCTGTCGAGATAATTAACGGTTGTGGCAAAGAATACAAGTGCACATATTGTCCACCTGTAATTGCCTATTTTTTTCTGCAGTTCGGACATGAATATTCGGTTGGATTAATTATACAACATATGTTGTTGAAGCTGTTGTTCCCCCGCGGCCTGTCCAGTTGGTGTGGAAAAACTCGCCTCTTGGTTTGTCAGTGCGTTCATAGGTATGTGCTCCAAAATAATCGCCTTGAGCCTGGAGCAGATTGGCAGGAAGTCTTTCGCATCTGTAGCCGTCAAAATAGCAAAGCGCCGAAGAGATTGCAGGAACGGGTATCCCATTTAACACTGCTGAAGAAACAACATTCCTCCACCCGGTCTGGGCTTTTTCAATTTTTCCTTCGAAAAACGGATCAAGGAGAAGATTGGGAATATCCTGATCATTATCAAAAGCCTCTTTTATTTTTCCGAGAAAGGCGGATCTGATAATACAACCACCCCTCCACATCAATGCTATGCCTCCATAGTTAAGCTTCCAGCCGTATTCGCCGGCTGCTGCTTTCATAAGTGAATATCCCTGGGCATATGATACAATTTTAGATGCGTAAACGGCTTCCCCAAGTTCCTTAATAAAGGAAGCCTTATCACCCTTAAAGACTGACCCCGGTCCGGTAAGCACTTTTGATGCACTTACACGTTCATCTTTTATTGCGGAAAGACATCTTGCAAATACAGCTTCTCCGATAAGGGTGAGTGGTATACCGAGATCAAGAGCCGCTACAGCTGTCCATTTGCCCGTTCCCTTTTGTCCGGCAGTATCCAGTATTTTATCAACCAGCGGTTTCCCGTCAGTATCTTTGTAAGCGAGAATGTCTCTGGTAATTTCGATCAGATAACTGTCGAGCACCCCTTTGTTCCATTCCTTGAAAATATTGTGCATTTCACCGGCATCAAGATGCAGCAGATCGCGCATTATCTGATAAGCTTCGCAAATAAGCTGCATATCGCCGTATTCTATTCCGTTGTGTACCATCTTGACAAAATGACCTGCCCCGTTTTCCCCAACCCATTCACAACATGGAGATCCGTCTTCAACCTTAGCTGCAATAGCCTGAAAGATGGGCTTTACTTCAGGCCATGCTGCCTTTGAGCCTCCGGGCATAATTGAAGGACCCAGTAATGCACCTTCTTCACCACCCGATACTCCCGTACCGATATACATGAGGCCTTTGCTTTCGACAAAAGCTGTGCGCCTGTTGGTATCAGGGAAATGGGTGTTGCCTCCGTCAATAATTATATCACCTTTTTCGAGCAACGGGATCAGTGTTTCAATCATGTCATCAACAGCTTTTCCGGCCTTGACCATGATCATTATTTTCCGGGGCCGTTTAAGCGATTTTACCAGCTCTTCAACAGAATAGGCTCCTATAATTCGTTTTTCTTTAGCCCTGCCTGCCAGAAAATCATCCACTTTCTGAATTGTCCTGTTAAAAACAGTTACCTGAAATCCTTTACTCTCCATGTTCAGCACAAGGTTTTCTCCCATTACTGCCAGGCCAATAAGTCCAATATCTGATAATGTGTTCATAATTAATAAGTTATTTCTTATATGTTGCTTGTTACTTGTTACTTGTTACTTTTTACTTTTGCCTTTTACCTTTTTACTTTTACTTTTTGTCTTTTGTCTTTTGTCTTTTGTCTTTTGTCTTTGTAATACTCTTTAACAACCTCATCCATCACCCTGCTTGTCCTTGCCGCAGTAACGCCGGTGCTCACAACTTCACCTTTTCCCGAAAGGGCTTTAACAATCTGCCCGATAAGGTAGTACTGAATGTTTTCGGGGTGTTCATTTATAAATTCCTGACGGCCGTTCCTGTTAATAAGTACAATAGGTTCGTAGGTAAATGTAGAGGTTTTTATAATTCCTTTCTCCCCGACTATCTCAAAATTATCCCTGTTGCCTTCCTTTGAAACACTAAAGCTCCATATTCCGGTACCGATAATGTTGGCATTGAATAAAAAGCTTGCCGAAACAAAATCTTCAGCGCTGTAAAGATTTGCCTGGTTAATAACCATAGAAGATATTTTCTGAACCGGGCCAAAAAGGTAATCGAGATAGTCAAGCTGGTGGGAGGCAAGGTCAAAAAAATGTCCGGCGCCGGCTATCTGAGGATTTACGCGCCATGGAAGCTTTCCTGCTTTTTCATGTTCCGAGGGATAGTTAAATATCTGAAAATTTACAAAGCGTGGTTTACCGACCTCTCCGGCTTCAATAAGATCTTTGATCTTCAAAAAGCCGGGAAGAGTCCGGCGGTAGTAAGCAACATAGACCGGCAGATTATATTTTTCTGCTGTTTTATTGATCTTTTCGCACTCTTTATAATTAAGTGCCATTGGCTTCTCGATATACACAGGTTTACCGGCTTTCAGAGCTTTAATGGCATATTCAGCATGAAAAGCGGGAGGGGTGGCTATATATACAGCATTGATATCGCTGTCGTTTATAAGATCGTCAGCGTTTATGTAAAATCTGGGCACATTATGCCTTATGGCATAATCTTCTGCCAGTACTGCATCTCTTCTCATTACGGCAAGAAGATTTGAACCTTCTACCTTACTAAATGCAGGCCCGCTTTTAATTTCGGTTACCTTACCGCATCCAATTATACCCCAGTTTATCATTTAAGTTTATCTTTTGAAGCCCACAGTCCGACAGCGGGGTTTGATATATAATAGATTTCTTCGCCATCACTCATCCTGTTAATTCCCTCCTGAAGTTCTGACGGATTATATTTTCTGAGCATTGTATTAAGATCGGAATACCTGAAATTGACAGATTCGATTTCCTGCCTTGTAAGATTTCCCGGACAGTAAATTATTGAAAACCTGCCTTCAGGACTTCCATGAATCAGATGAGCTGCAGCGCTCAGGTTGTTCATTAGCTCGGGATTTTCTTGGAGTGATTTCAGAGTGACCGGCGTGCCGCGGTATCCGTATTTCCGGATGAGCCTGTCAATCTCCCTGTCTTCCCCGAACTCTTTCAGTCCGGGTGCAAGAATGATCAGTTCCCCATTGTCGGCCATGGCCATCCTGGTTCTGTAAATGCTTTTGTTTCCAAGCCAGGTGCTTTTGAATTCTGCGGGATCGAGATAAACGACTACCTTTTTTAGAGGCTTGTCAAGGAGGGTGAAATTAACTTTCAGGGATAGATCTGCCGCCAGAGTGAAAACATCCTGATCGTCGCCGATAAAAAGTCCCCTGATTACCAGTTTCCCTGTGTCATCGCGCCCGATTACCGTATGTATGTACACTACAGGAAGTTCCGGAATAAAATTTGCGGATGCATAATTAAGCAGTTTTCTGACAGGGGTGTCGGCTTTCCCCATCATACGTTCCATTCCGTAAACGGCACCGATGAAATGACTTTTATTGATCCCTTCCTGACCGCCGGTGCCGACAAACAGGTTCTTGTTAAAGTTGGCCATGCCGGCAACTTCATGGGGAACAACCTGTCCGACTGAAACAATGAGATCATGACCACCGTTTCTGATCAGCTTATTAAGCTGGGCAGGCCATGAATAGTTCAGTTTTCCTTCGGTGATTTCCGATACAAATTCACCTGGAACTGTGCCAACGGTAATCACGTCATTCCTCCAGTCGTGTATCCTGAAAAGATCCTTAGGAACACCTTTGTACATGCATGCGATTTCATTTTCGGTCATTGGAGAATGTGTGCCAAGAGCAGGAAGCACATCTTTGATATCATCTTTGTAATAATCATAAATAAATGATGTAATATCACCCGCTCTTGAATGAAATCTTGTAAAATCGGGAGGAATAACCAGAACCTTTTTCCTTGCTCCAAGCTTCGCAAATGCTGAATTGATTCCTTCTTTAAGATCTTCCTGATTTATTACTTTATCTTCCGAACCTGATTGAAAGTATATCATAATTGTGACTTTTATAATTAATTAGAAGGCGACAGGCAACGGGCTACTGGCTTCAGGCAAATCAAAAAATTAAATCTCTTCCACCTGACGCCTTCCACCTGACGCCTGACACCTGACGCCCGTCGCCTGATGCCTGACGCCTTACACTCCGCTGTATGCACTAAAGCCCCCATCCACAGGAATAATTACTCCGGTTACAAATTTTGAAAGGTCTGAAACAAGGTAGATCAGTGTTCCGGTCAGTTCTTCAGGAGTTCCGAAACGCTCCATCGGTGTGCT
>CAYPKL010000173.1:0-5095 GCA_964411285.1 uncultured Rikenellaceae bacterium | reverse complement strand
GCTTCGTCCATATTGTGAGTGGTAAGGATTATTGTTTTCGTCTTACCAAAATCTTTAATAAAATCACGCACCAGAATCCTGCTTTGTGGATCTAAACCGGCTTCCGGTTCATCAAGAATAAGTATTTCAGGTTTGTGAATTAAAGCAAGGCAAATATTAAGTCGCCGTTTAATTCCACCAGACAATTTAGCTGCCCTTACATTTGTCTTATCTCTTAATCCTAATAGGTTTAATAATTCGATAGCTTCAGTTTTTACTTTTTTTGAAGGAAGTCCATACATTTGTCCCATGAACAGCAATTGTTCCAAACAGGTCAACCTGGGATAAAAAATATTCTCCTGAGGACAGTATCCAATGAGAGATTTACGGTCTTTTCCATGATTATTATCAAATGTAATTTTCCCTTCTGAAGGTGGCAATAATCCGCAAATCATGTTGATTGTAGTTGTTTTTCCGGCTCCGTTTGGACCTAATAAGCCAAATATTTCATTTCTGAAAATGTCAAAATTTAATCCGTCTACAGCTGTAAATTCTCCAAACTTTTTTTTTAGTCCTTCAATTTTAATCATTGTTCCTGTTTATTTTTGTTTCATTGAAGTATAGTGCTAATATAACATTGTGCCCAGCAGTTTATATGTACACTAAAGGTAGAAATAATTATCGTTCAAGGGAATTCCTGAACTCATCCGCTTAGAGGCAGTCTCAAAAGTCTTTTAAGCGCCTTTATGATCCCGGGTACTCGGGATTGGGTTATTTGTGGTCAAATATAAATCAATACCACAAAGGATCACCAAAGTAAACACCCTGAACACTAAGGAAGAATAGTACGATTATCTTACTTTTAAGAAAGCCGCTTAGCTCTCAGCCCTCTGTCTGCCTTTATTATTAAATCTCCTTTTAAAACCACCCTTTTTGGGTTTCGTCGGCGAGGGCCGGTGGCTGAGCCTGTTATCATGTATCTCTGCGATAAAGGCAGGTAATGGTGCATTATAAATCTTATTCCCGATTAATTTTTCAATACGGTGAATTTTAAGAGTATCCGCTTTATTTACGAGTGTAACAGCCACACCCGTCGTTTCTGCGCGGGCAGTCCGGCCTACTCGATGCACATAATCCTCGGCATCCGACGGGGCATCAAAATTTACTACAAGATTGATATCCTTTATATCGATGCCACGGCTAAGAACATCGGTAGCCACCAGAACGCGGGTTTTACGCGACTTAAACCTCAGCAGCATATCTTCCCTTTCCTTCTGTTCAAGGTCGGAAGAGATGCCTTCGACAAGGTAATTTTTTGAACGCAGCCCCCGCACAATTTCGCTCAATCTCTTTTTGGTCGAACTGAATATCAATATGCTGTGGTATTCAGGGTTATCGGCAATAAGACTGTTTATCAGCGGTAATTTCTGATTGTCGCTTAGCATGTAAACTACCTGTATAACACCTTCAGGAGGCTTCGACATTTCAAGAGCAATTTCCACCTGATCTTTCATAATATGCTTCGACAATGACCGTATGTTCGGAGGCATGGTGGCGCTGAACATTAAAGTCTGCCTCTTTTTGGGCACGTGGGAAATTATGTGCATGATATCATCATAAAATCCTATATCGAGCATCCGGTCGGCTTCGTCAAGAACCAGTACCTCTATCTGGTTAAATCTGACATAGCCCTGGTTAAGATGAGAGATCAGCCTGCCAGGGGTAGCAACTATAATATCGGCCCCCTTCGACAAGGCTACTTTTTCCTGCTCCCATCCGCTGCCATCGCCGCCACCATAAACAGCTAAAGATGTAATATTCAATGTATAAGCCAATCCCTGAATTTGCTGGTCAATCTGCAGGGCCAGTTCACGTGTCGGTACCAGTATAAGGGTGTGGGTATGAACAGGGCGATTTTCCGAAATGGAGTTCATTATGGGTAGCAGAAAGGCAGCCGTTTTTCCGGTTCCTGTCTGCGCGCATGCAATCAGGTCTTTACCCGACAGGATGACCGGTATAGCCTTTTCCTGTATTGGTGTGGTCTCTGTGAAGCCCATATAACCAATTGATTCCAGTAATTCCGGATTCAGCTCTAAATCATCGAATATCATTTATGTCGTGTGAGTTTTATTCTGTTCCTGAGGAGTGCAAAGATAGTAAAAAAAGTGTAACGGTGCAACGGTTTAACGGCGTAACTGGGCAATGGAGGAAGCATGATTTAATTCTAATTTAAATATCAGGGAATTATCAATTTGTTGGAATATCCTGAAATCATTCTTCTCCAGTACTCTTATTGATGATTTATTTGAGCTGTCGGTTTCAGCTTTTATTATTTTTACTTTTGTATTGTCCTTTAACCAACGAATCAGCCCGGTGATTGTCTCCGTCATATAACCTCTGTTTCTGTAATCGTCGTCGGTTCCATATCCTATTTCAACTTCTCCGTTTTCATCAGGTTCTCCATGAAAACAGATTCCTCCGATAATAGCATTTTTACTTTTCTCTATCACAATCCACATTGTATAGAACAAAGGATCCTTTTTTTCATCAGAAAGATTAGGCAACAAATCATTTAAAATTGCGTCCTGGGTCTCTTTATCGATCAATGATTCAGATGGTATCAAGCCATAATCTTTTGCTAATTCATCGGGTGATTTTAGATGTTTTACTAACTCATCATACGATAAAGGCTTTAATATCAATCGTTCCGTTTCTATCATATTTACTGTGGTATCCTTATTAACGGTTCTCCAAAGTACTTAAAAATTATTCATCATTTAAGGTATTATGAATTATTGACTCCCGAAAGCTGTCGGGAAGGAAGTGAATGTTTGCATAATAATTGCAAATTTCTGATCTTGTTATGCAATTCATCGACTGAATTTAAATCCATAAAAATGGATAACTTCCTTAAAAAGCTTATCACAGAGGGTGAGAATCAACAGATGGACTTTAAATACTGTGTATCTGACAGCAGAAAAATAGCCAGGACATTATCTGCCTTTTCCAACAGCGACGGAGGAAGAATACTTATAGGGGTCAGGGATAATGGCAGCATAGCCGGAATTAAGTCTGATGAGGAAATTTATATGGTTGACACAGCTGCACATCTTTTTTGCCGGCCTGAAATTACTTATACGATAAAACAGCATAAGGCAGGAGGAAAAACGATTTTGGAGGTTGATGTGATAAAAGGAAATAAAAGACCATATCAGGTGAAGGATGAAAGCGGCAGGTGGGTATCATACTTCAGGCACAACGATCAAAACCTGGTGGCAAACAGGGTTTTGCTCCAGGTCTGGAGAAAAGAGGTAAAATGGTCCGGTGTAATGGTAAAATTCAGTAAGGCCGAAAATTCTCTGATGGATTATCTGGGGAAAAATGGATCAATTTCTTTACCAAAGTTCAGAAAAATTGCCCGGATCTCTTCATACAAAGCCGAATCGATATTAGCTAACCTGATTATATTTAAAGTCGTGATTATGAATTCCTCAGAGAAGGGTTTCACCTATGAGCTGAATCCGGCCGATCCCCTGAACGACTCTGTTTAAACTCCCCTGTTAGCCGGTGTATTCCGTAATGCAGAAGAATTGTATTTCAGGCTCCAGGCAGCTATCACCACATTCAAACCCTGTGTTTATATTTTTATTTTGCCACCGGAAATAAGGGGACTGAAAAATTTCCTAATATTGGAGTGCTGAATTAATTCTGAAAACAAAATTTTCCGGGAGAGCAAAATGGAAGCTGAAAATCACATCGGATTTGATAATGACAGATACCTTAAGGAGCAGACATCTGCAATTCTTGAAAGGGTGAACCGGTTCAACCATAAGCTTTACCTGGAATTCGGGGGCAAAATATTATATGATTTTCATGCCGCCAGAGTGCTTCCGGGATTTGATCCAAATGTTAAGATGCGGCTTTTACAAAAATTAAAAGACAAAATTGATGTTATTCTATGCATACATGCAGGCGCTATTGAACGCAGAAAAGTCAGGGCAGATTTTGGAATTACCTACGATGTTGATGCATTAAAGACAATTGATGATTTCAGGGAATGGGGTATAGATATCACAGCTGTGGTTATTACACGTTATCAGAATCAATCACCTGCAAAAGCCTTTAAGAACAAGCTGGAGCTGAGAGGGATCAAGGTTTACCTTCATTATCCCACGGAAGGATATCCCACTGATATTGACCTTATTGTAAGTGATAATGGCTATGGGGCTAACGAATTTATCAAGACTACAAAGCCCATAGTTATAGTAACGGGGCCGGGACCAGGCAGCGGCAAACTCGCAACCTGCCTGTGTAATCTGTACCATGATTATAACAGGGGAGTCAAGGCCGGATATGCAAAATTTGAGACATTCCCGATCTGGGATCTGCCTGCCGGCCACATGGTGAATCTTGCCTACGAAGCTGCCACCGTCGACCTTGAAGACAGGGTGCTGATCGATGAACATCACCTGAAAGCATATAATGTAAAGACTGTCAACTATAACCGGGATATAGAAGCATTCCATCTACTTAAAAGGATAATTGAAAAAATAACAGGTGGTGAATCAATGTATCAGTCCCCGACTGACATGGGAGTAAACCGTGCAAGTGCTGGTATTGTTAATGACAGCCTGATAACAGCGGCTTCATACCAGGAAATAATTAGAAGATACTTCAGGTGTGCTGTGGAATATGCTATGGGCCTGGTTGATAAAGGGACCCTTAACCGGATTACTGCCATCATGAAAAGAGTAGGGGCGAAGGCTGAGGACCGGAAGGTCGTGCTGCCTGCAAGGGAAGCCGCAAAGGATGCTGAAAAATGCGGAAAAGGGAATGCGGGGATCTATGGAGGAGCTGCTATTGAATTACATGATGGTACAATCATTACGGGCAAAAACTCCCCGCTGATGCATGCCTCTTCGAGTCTGATACTGAATGCCACAAAGCATCTGTCGGGGCTTCCCGATAAGATGTACCTTTTACCGGAGGCCATAATTGATTCGGTTACCCATCTTAAGAAAGATGTATTGAACGGGAAGATGGTCAGTCTGGATGTGGATGAGACATTGATCGTGCTTGGCATAAGCGCTTTATCTAATCCGGCAGCTAAAATGGC
>CAYPKL010000172.1:0-5072 GCA_964411285.1 uncultured Rikenellaceae bacterium | reverse complement strand
AGACTTAAGGATCCGGAAATGCAGAAGCTAATTAATGAAAAATTATTGTTAAAACCTTCCTGCTGAACCTGACTCCACTGGTACGGATTTGAAGTCCTAAAACCGCTGGCGCGGATTTGACTTCGTCGAGCTCGCAAAATGCAGCCTTCTTTTCCGCTGGCGCCGATTTGCAATCGGTGCCTTTTGCTCGGTTGTAATCGGTGCCTTTTGCTCGGTTGCAATCCGTGCCTAATATTGGGTTCTAATCTTTGCCTTTTCAAATTAAATTTTTAACTTCCTTACAAATGAATAGAGCTTTTTTATTTCAGCTTCCCAGAGTGAATCCTCAGGGGTTTCAAGTATTAACGGCATGTCATCGAACCTGGGATCGTTTACCAGCATGGAAAATGTATCCTCTCCCAAAAAACCTGTTCCCAGGTTTTCATGCCTGTCAACCCTTGTTCCGAAATCTTTCTTTGTATCATTGAGATGCATTCCCTTAAGATACTGAAAACCAACAATATCATTAAATTTCTTGAATGTAGCTTCAAATCCTTCCTTTGTTTTCACATCGTATCCGGAAGTAAAAGCATGGCACGTGTCAATACACACCCCTACCCTTGATTTGTCTTCGACATGATCAATAATGACCTTTATCTGCTCAAATGTGTGTCCAAGATTTGTGCCCTGGCCTGCAGTATTTTCAATCACTGCAATAACTCCCTTTGTTTTCTCAAGTGTAATATTAACCGATTCTGCAATCCTGATAAGACACTCATCAATACCAATATTATTCAGATGGCTTCCGGGATGAAAATTTAATCTGTCAAGGCCAAGCATTTCACACCGTTTCATTTCATCAAGGAATGAAGCTCTTGACTTTCCAAGGGGTTCGGCTTCCGGGTGGCCCAGGTTTATAAGATAACTATCGTGAGGCAATATCTGAAATGGCTTATAATCAAGCTTTTCACAATTCTCCCGGAACTCGGAAATGCTGGTTTTCGACAGCGGTGCTGAAAACCATTGCCTCTGGTTCTTGGTAAAAAGAGCAAATGCTCTGGCTCCTATTTTTTGTGCATTCAAAGGAGCGTTTTGCACCCCTCCCTCAGCACTGACATGTGCACCGATATACTTCATTTCAATCAGATTTACGTTGTTAAAAATATGAACATTTTTGGCACAAGGCATCAGGCGTCAGGCGTCAGGCAACGGGAAAACCTCTTTAATTTAAAATTTTTCCATTCGCCTTATGCCTGTTGCCCGTCGCCTTCTATAATTCTTCCTGTCGCCAGTCGCCTTGCGCCTGTCGCCTTATTAATAATAGCTCGATCCGTCCCAGCAATGTGTACATAGTTTTTCCTTGGGCAGTCCGATTGCCTTAACAAGATCATCAAGCCTCTGATACATCAGGCTGTCGAGATTTAGTGTTTCAGCAATTTTGGCCACCATATTATTATGTTTTTCCGAATCAGGATCTGAATATTCATTAAGGTCTGCCGTTTCTCCTTCAAGCTGAAATACTGCTTTCCGTCCTGCCAGTTCCATTGGGGTTCTTGACTGGGAAAAATTAAGGAATTCGCAGGGGAATAAAAGCGGCGGGCAAGCTATTCGCATGTGTACTTCCGATGCTCCTGCCTTATGAAGATCAATTGTGTTATCTTTTAACTGGGTCCCCCGTACAATGCTGTCGTCAAGAAACACCATTTTCTTTCCTTCAATTACAGCTTTGTTGGGTATAAGTTTCATTTTAGCAACAAGATCCCTTTGCAACTGGTTTTGCGGCATAAAACTCCTTGGCCATGTCGGGGTATATTTTGAATATGCTCTTTTATAGGGAATCCTTTTTTCATTACCATATCCGATTGCATGACCTATTCCCGAATCAGGAATACCACAGACAAAATCTGCCTCAACATTATCTCTTCGCGCAAGAGCTGCGCCGCATCTGTAGCGGCATTCCTCAACATTTATCCCTTCATAGTATGAAGGCGGATAGCCATAATAAACCCAGAGAAAGGCACATGCCTGCATTTTATCGCCCGGTTTCCTTAACTGGGTATATTTTTCTGATGTAATATGAACTATTTCTCCCGGCCCCAGATAATATTCAATTTTAAATCCTGTGTTCGGGAAAGAGCAGGTTTCGAGCGCAACTGCAAATGCGTTTTCTTTCTTCCCGATAATGACCGGAGTCCGGCCAAGTTTATCGCGGGCAGCAATAATGCCATCCTCCGTAAGAATAATAATTGAACATGATCCCCGGATATTGTCAAAGATGTTTTCAATTCCCGATGCAAAACTCTCCTTCTCACAGATCAGGTTTGCTACAACTTCTGTCGGATTAATGTTCCCTTCGAAGTTCTCTGTAAAATGATTCCGTTGGTTAAGAAACCTGTTTTCGAGATCTTCAAGGTTAAGCAACCGGCTTACTGTGGCGATGGCAAATCTGCCAAGATGTGAATTGAAAAGAATAGGCTGAGGGTCGGTGTCGCTGATTATTCCGAATCCGGAATTTCCCTGAAATTCGCTTAGTTCATCTTCAAATTTATTTCGGAAATAGCTGTTTTCCAGGTTATGTATTGACCTTCTGAAGCCTTTTTTAGGTACAATAAAGACCATTCCGGCTCGTTTTGTTCCAAAATGAGAATGATAATCTGTACCATAAAAAACATCTTCGACGCAATCGCTTTTTGAAACTACTCCGAAAAAACCACTCATATTATTGAATTTAAATTACTTAGCAAAATATTGTTACATGGTAAATTTAATCATTGAATTGGATTTATTGAATATCTCATGATATTATTAATTTTGTAAAAATATTTATTCTAAATACTATACAATAAATGACAGACACAAACCCAATCACCCCGGTCGAACAGCCGAAGAAAAAAAGCGCCCCGATTGCCATGATCTTTACTACTGTAATTCTGGCAGCAGCTTTGATATTTCTGGTTGTTATGTATTTTGACCAGAAGAACAAAATGGTCGAAATGGAAACTGTTCTCACCCAGGAGAAAGATTCACTGGCAAATGAATTAAGGCTCATGGTTCATGGCTACGATACCCTTAAGACAGATAATGATACACTGATGGCTGACCTTCAGCGGGAGAAAACAAGGATTGTGCAGCTTCTGTCAATCAATGCCTCAAATGTACAGCTTATTAAAAGGTATAAGAGTGAGATTTCTACAATGAGGGATATAATGAAGAGCTACATTGTCCAGATCGATTCACTAAATACTCTTAATCAGCAGCTGGTTGCCGAAAATACTGATATTAAGGAGCAGATCACCCAGGTTCAAAGTACAAATGTTGAACTCACAAAAGTTAAAGAAGAATTAGGCGCCAAGGTTGATGTTGCCTCAATAATCCTGGCAAAAGATATAAAAGTTGTTTCCCTGAAAGGGTCAAAGGAAAAGTCAAAAGAGACCTCAAGGATCAAAGATATTACAAGGCTTAGAACCTGTTTTACCCTTCGTGAAAATCCCATTGCCACACCAGGTGAAAAAGAAGTTTTTATGAGAATCATCAGACCCGATTCGCTGGTTATCACTTCAAGTCCGGATAATCTTTTTGACTATAAAGGAAATAAACTGATTTATTCGGCAAACCGTCTGGTTGACTATATGAATCAGGATATTGAAATGTGCATATACCTTGAGATAATGGATAATGCCGACCTTATAATAGGAGCCTACAGTGTTGAATTATACCTCGAAAACAATATTATAGGGCGCACTACTTTTTCACTGGCAAAAAGATAGCCGGCTCTGTCAGGGCAACATAAGCTCAGAAATAATATTATCAGAAATCATTTTACCCTGGTTCGTAAGGACCAGGGTTTTATTTTCCAGTTTCATCAGACCGTAATCCATGAATTTCCCGGCAAGGTTTATTATGTAATCGTATCCCTCTTTTTCGAACCTCTTTTCAACATAATCCAGATCGATCCCCCACATTGTTCTTAGAGAAGTCATGATATATTCATTAAACTGGGTCCTTTTATCAAGTTCTTCCTTCTCAAAAGACGGAGCTCCGCTGTTAATTGCTTTTATGTACTTTTTTAAATCCCTGACATTCCACTGACGCGAATAGCCATTAAATGAATGAGCGGAAGGACCAAGGCCTATATAATTAACCTGTTTCCAGTAATTTGTGTTGTGAAGAGAGAAAAATCCGGGTTTTCCGAAATTAGAAATTTCATAATGCACAAACCCTGCAGAACCGGCTTTTTCAATAAGCACATTAAACTGCGTGGTGCTTTCCTCTTCATCAATTTCATAAAATGCTCCCCTCTCCTTCATTTTCCAGAGAACAGTCGCGGGTTCTATTGTAAGATGATATGCTGACAAGTGTTTGATGTCGAATGAAAAGGTTCTTTCAAGGTTTGAGGACCAATCACTGGTTGTCATTCCCGGTATTCCATAAATCAGATCGATTGTAACATTTGAAAAACCTGCCTTAATTGTTTCTTCAAGGGCCAGGGCGGCCTGTGAAGAATCATGACGACGGTTAAGCAATTTGAGGTCACGATCGCTCCATGATTGAATTCCCAGACTGATTCTGTTAATATTAAGATCTTTCAGACCTTTTAAATAATAGGGCACGACATCATCCGGATTAATCTCTATCGTTGTTTCACATTCAGGATCGATCCTGTAGAATTTTCTAAGGCTGTCTAATATCTGCTTTATTTGAACCAGCGGGAAAACTGATGGTGTGCCTCCCCCCAGATAAATACTTGATATTATTTCATTTCCCGAATAATCTTTCCTTATCTCAGCTTCTTTTATCAGGGCATCAATAAAATTCTGATTGTCAGATAATGACATAACGTGGTAGAAATCACAATATGAACATAGCTTTTTGCAGAAAGGAATATGTATATAAATACCTGCCATTTGCTTATAATGAATTTTTTAAATTTATAAATAAAATGTCATTCTATTGTCTACATTTGCCCCAAACAAGAAAAATGATAAGGAATAATATATTCACAATACTTCTTTCAATTATTATCCTATATCTGAGTTTTGCAAATTCCAGTTCTTTTCAGGGAACAATTTTTACCGATATACCATTTCTGGATA
>CAYPKL010000171.1:0-12435 GCA_964411285.1 uncultured Rikenellaceae bacterium | reverse complement strand
ATCCTCCGGCTTCTGATCTGTACTTCGACCCATTTACCTTCAGGTCCCATTACAGTCACATGCAGGGCTTCATATCCATTCGGCTTTGGCCTGCTGATCCAGTCACGAAGCCTGTCGGGTTTTGGCAGATAGGCGTCGGTTATCACAGAATAAACGCTCCAGCATGTCGTTCGCTCAGGAATTCCGGGTAACTGTTCGAATACAATCCTAACAGCAAGAACATCATAGATCTCCTCAAAGGGAACATTTTTAGCCTGCATCTTTTTCCAGATGGAAAAAATGGATTTAGGACGGCCGCTTATATCAAATTTAAGACCCGATTCAGTAAGTTTTTCAACGATTGGAAGACTAAACTTATTTATGAGAGCAATATATTTCTTTTCTCCATGTTTTAATTTTGACGAAATCTCCTCATAAATTAGTGGTTGACGGAACTTGAAACTAAGATCCTCAAGCTCACTTTTTATTGCGTAAAGCCCAAGCCTGTTAGCAAGAGGAGCGTACAGAAAAATCGTTTCGCCCGCAACCTTCATCTTCTTATTTTCAGGCATTGAATCAAGCGTCCTCATATTATGCAGTCGATCCGCTATCTTGATAAGAATAACTCTCAGATCGTCGGAGAGCGTCATCAGCATCTTTCTGAAATTTTCAGCCTGCAGTGAAGACGATGTTCCTTTATTATATGTCCCGGAAATTTTTGTAAGACCGTCAATAAGAGATGCTATTTTTTCTCCGAACTCTCTTCCAACATCCTCTATGGAATAATCGGTATCCTCAACAACATCGTGTAACAATGCTGTAGCTATCGATCTGGCACCAAGACCGATTTCCTGGTTTACTATTTTTGCAACTGATATAGGGTGAAGGATATATGGCTCACCTGATTTTCTTCGCATATTCCAGTGAGCCTTATTTGCAACATTGAAAGCTTTGTCAATCAGTTCCCTGTCTCCTGGATTATTACACCTTAAAAGATTGTTGACAAGCGATTCATATGCCGACTGGATTAGTCCGATATCTTCCTCATCAAAAATATCCTTACTCCCCATAAAACTCTCTCACTTCTATTTACAACTGTTACAAAGATAGCTTTTTAACTTAAAACCGGATTCAAAAACAAGGTGTGGCAGCATGAAATTGTCATTTACTGTTATAAATTGTAACCGTACCTGTCCTGGAAATACTTCTGCCTGTGTTTGTACTGACCTTTATTAACCACAGGTAAACATCCTCCTTAATTGAATTATTGTTATCTGAACCATCCCACGATTCAGTATGATCTTTTGTTTCAAATACGGTCCTGCCATGCCTGTCGGATATTATAAGATGATAATCAGCAGGAGTGAATGTCAGGACAGGAGCGAACCGGTCATTCTTAAGATCACCGTTTGGTGTAAATACATTTGGTACGGTGATAGTTTCTCCCGTTGCAAAACAAGAACTGTTTGAAATGCTTTCCCCGGCAATACCATATGGGTTTGAATCCTCTGCTGCCAGAATATAAAAGCAAATGTTTCCTGCCGCAATATCAGAAATAACATCGGAAATGCTGACGGAATAAATTGTATCAGCAGGTTCCAACACAGCTTCCTGAGTGAAACCACTTCCTTTATCCACGAAAAGCCTGTAAGAAGAAATTATTCCCCGCCATTTATAATAACTGTTCCATCTGAGGATAATGTCATTATCAGTTCCTCTTTCAGCTTCTAAAACCATATTTGAAGCAAGGTTTGAGGAAATTTCCTTTATGCCGCAGCTATTGACAGCAGAGAGTTTGTAATAGTTAATTTTGTCCGGACCTGCCTCATTGTCAATATATGTAATTGATTTAACAGAAGTTCTGATCTGAGCTATCTGCTCAAAACTTCCGGATGATCCAACCTTCCTTTCAAGACTGAAAAGATCAATTTCAGATAATGGATCAATACTGAAGGCAAGCGAGATATTATTATAAGGCGTAACTGTCGCATTATCAGCATTTATCCATTGAGGTGCCTGTTGAGTCTTTACTACGTCACAGGGTTTGTTAGACGCCGAGAAGCGACCATTTTCAAGCTTTGCCCTGATCATAAAACAGTACTCAGTGCCATTTACAAAATCGGCAGTAACAAAACTTGTGTCACTAACCGAAACCTGTCCGGCCAGACTATATGCGCCTCCGTTTACCGATCTTAAAATATCATAACCGGTTACTTTTGACGGATAGGATGAATACTTGTTCCACTCAACTGTTATTTTCTTATTGCAGTCGTCAACTTTTATCTGGTTGAAAACGGTACAGATCGGATTTGAAAGGGGACTGACATTGAGTGAGTCATCAATTGCAGAAACAACGAATAACTCACTTTTGATCAGGGAATATGGCCTGAAAAAGGAATGGTTGGCCGAAGATGGATTCCAGATAGTATCGAGTGCAAATCCGGCTCCGTTCTGGTAAAGATAAATAATATAACCAGCAACATCGGGAGAACTGCTTACCATCCAGGTTAATTCAGTATTTCCTGAAGCCTGATTAATGGTTACCAGAGTGAGTACCGGGGATACAGGTGGTTCTTCATCAATCTGTCCAAACCCAGGCACATTTTCCTGAAAAAGAAATATAATAAGGAAAATAGCTTTCAGAGTTAACAATTTATCCGGCAATGATTTCATACAGTTCATCAATCTTGTAATATGTATTTGCAATCTGCATAATCTCTTCAGAGGTTATACTCCTTATTGTATCGGCCAAACGATCATAATAATCAACATCCAGATCAAACTCCCAGATTGCTTTGAAGCTCTCAGCCATGGCAAAAGGACCATCGAACATTCTGACCATTTCACCCGCCATGTAATTTCTCACAACTTCCAGCTCTTCATATTTTACAGGTTCTGTCTGGAGAATCCTTATTTCTTTATATATTTCATCAATTGCTTTTTGAGTACTTTTTTTACTCATTTCTGCGGAAATTACTTTGTATCCGGAAAGATCAAGGGAAGTTACCGAAGAATGTATTCCATAGGTAAATCCTTTTTCTTCCCTGATGTTTTTCATTAACCTGGAGCCAAAATACCCTCCAAGAACAGAATTCAGGACTTTCAATCCTGGATAATCGGGGTGCCTTTTATTAATGGTTGAAGAACCAATCCTAACCGATGACTGAAGGGTTCCGCGTTTCTTTATATGTTCCCTCCTGTTGGCTTCACCTGACATATTGAGTACATTATCAATATTGTAAAAATTTTCCTGAAGCAAACCCCCCAGATATTTCTCCAGCAGTTCGACGGTGTTTTTCTCAATCTTACCTGAAATAATGATCGTCAAATTCCCCGGTGTGTAGTAATTATGATGAAACTCCCTGAGCTGTTTTGTATTTACCGACTCATAATCCTTTTCACTTACCTTTTTTCCATAAGGGTGATGAGTACCAAACACCGATTCAAAGAACCTGTCAGTTGCCAGATTCTGTATCTTTTCCCTGCTAACAAGATACCATCTGAGTCTTTTTTTCATCAGAACTGAAAATTCTTTCTCCGGAAAAACCGGTCTGAACAGAATCTGACTTGCCAGTTCAAAGACTTTTTCAATATGTTTATTCTGAAAATATGTAACCATACCGGCAGTATCCTTTTCAGCCGACATATGAAGGAAGACACCGTAATAATCCAGTAAACGGTTAATCTCTTCTGATTCATATTCTTCAGTCCCTTCAGTAAGCATCATGTTTGTTGATGAAGCAACCAAAGGTATATTTTCCTTTACCTGTCCTGCCTTGAAAACAAATTCCACCCTCATTATATCCTCGGTACCGGCTTCAATAAGAAAAACCGGTATCCTGTTTTGCAGAAAAACTTTTTTCACAGGAGCAATAGTTCCCGGATTAATGGGGTAGATGGCCGGTTGTATCCGTTGATGTTTTGCCATTTTTAGTTCCTTCCGGATGAAAGATAATAAAGAGTACTGCAGTTCTCATCCCTGAAATACTTTAGCGCAGCATCCTTTACCATATCCTGGTCAACATCCCTGTATAAGGAAGCCTCCGAATTAATAAGGGAAGCATCACCAAGTAATTCATAGTACGCCAGATTCATTGCTTTATTAAGAATTGAAGTATTTGAAAGTATAAGGGAAGATTCGAATTTATTCTTCACTTTTTCCATTTCTACTTTCGGCACCGCAATATACTTAAGATCATTTATTACATCATTCAGATTACTTTCAGCTTCATTAATACTGACACCTTTCATTAGTTTTCCAGTTACTATAATGAGTCCGGGATCGATATCTGAGGTTAGAAAGGCATTGATTTCGCTGAATAAGTTCTTTTCCCTGACCAGTTTAGTGTGAAGTCTTCCTGATTCACCTCCTGCGAGAAGGTCTGTAAGCAGGTCGAGTGAAAAAAAATCTTCACTTTTACGTGGCCCTATATGCCAGGCTTTATAAAGCGCATCTATCGGAACCTCTTTTTCAACTGTTACTTTTCTTCCTGATTCCTGAACAGGTTCCTGAATAATATTCCTTCTGGTAATTTTCCTTTCTTTTATAGTTCCAAACCATTTTTCTGCCAGATTGTAAGCTTTTTCGGAAGCAATATTACCCGTAATTGTAAGTATTGCATTATTCGGGGAATAATGCTTACTGTAAAATGATTTAACATTCTCAAGCTGAACACTCCCTATATGCGAAACATTTTTTCCTATAGTCGGCCACATGTAGGGATGTATTTTATAGGCTAAAGTTCTGAGAAGAAGTATCGCATCTCCATATGGCTGATTAAGGTATCGCTGATTAAATTCTTCAGTCACCACGCTCTTCTGTACATCGAGGTTTTTTTGTGAAAAATCGAGCCCGATCATCCTGTCAGACTCCAGCCAGAATCCTGTTTCAATATTTTCACCGGGAATTGTAAGATAGTAATTGGTAATATCATTGTTTGTAAAAGCATTGTTTTCACCACCAGCCATTTGCAAAGGCAGATCAAAAACAGGTATATTTGGAGATCCACTAAACATGAGATGTTCCAGCAAATGGGCAAGACCTGTCAGGTCAGGGTTTTCGTCTCTTGATCCTACATCATATAGAAGGTTAAGAGCTGCAAGTGGAGTTGACTTGTCCTCATGAACCAGAATTCTTAGACCATTACCAAGTATATATCTGTTGAAGTTTATCATCGATTCTTTCAGTCCTTAAACTTGACAAACTTAGCTAAAAAAAAGAGAAGGTTAGTTAATGTTTCTATATTTGCTCTATTATGTTTCGGAACCGATATTTTCGAAAACTATTAAGTAGTCGTCTGGTTAAAATTGATCAGGTTAAAACCATTTATGTTTTAAGCCTGGCAGTTGGGTTATTAAGTGCTCTGGCAGCAGCAATACTTAAAAATGCAATTCACTTTACAAATAAAATCCTTGTCGGAGGTATCACATCCGGTTCGCGTAGTTTCCTTTATCTGGTCTTTCCTGCTATTGGCATGTTATTAACATTGTTGTTCGTCAAATATTTAGTGAAGGATAATATCGGACATGGGGTCAGCAGGGTTTTATATGCCATTTCCAGGAAAAAAAGCCGGTTGAACACCCACAATACATGGACCTCGCTGGTTGCCACTACACTCACTATCGGGTTCGGAGGCTCAGTGGGGGCAGAGGCTCCGATTGTACTCACCGGATCATCAATAGGATCAGCCATAGGCAGATACTTCAGACTAAATTACAGGAATATAACATTGCTAATCGGATGCGGAGCTGCTGGTGCAATATCCG
This sequence comes from uncultured Rikenellaceae bacterium, assembly GCA_964411285.1. GTDB lineage: Bacteria > Bacteroidota > Bacteroidia > Bacteroidales > VadinHA17 > LD21. The sequence continues at coordinate 6,690 of CAYPKL010000171.1, read as the reverse complement.
GAATATTTAAAGCTCCGATTGCCGGAATAGTATTTACGCTGGAGGTATTAATGCTTGATCTGACTTTATCATCGATCGTCCCGCTTTTGATATCATCAGTTACGGCAGCCACAGTTGCATATTTTTTAATAGGTGATAACGTTCTCTTTTCATTTAATATTTCTGAAGCATTTAATATACGTAATATCCCATGGTATATTTTGCTGGGAGTCATTTCGGGCTTCGTTTCTCTTTTTTTCTCAAAAATGACTCTATTCCTGGAAAGTAAATATGAAAAGATCAGGAGCGTTTTTCTCAGGCTGGCGGTCGGCGGTCTTGTACTGGGGTTATTGATTTATCTTTTCCCCCCATTCTATGGGGAAGGATATAATACGATAATGTCACTCTTGCAGGGAGATGCATCTTCAATATTCGAAAACTCGATTTTTTCCAGGTTTACCGGTAACTATTTGATGTACATTGTTTTCTTTTTCGGTCTGGTCATGCTGAAGGTTTTAGCCACCAGTTCAACTAATGGTGCCGGAGGAGTGGGAGGAATTTTTGCGCCGACCTTATTTATTGGTGGAGTATTGGGATTTCTGTTAGCCAGTGTGCTTCAGAAATTTGCCGGTGTTGACCTCCCCGATAACAGGTTTGTCCTTGCAGGCATGGCAGGCACGATGGCAGGAGTGATGCATGCACCTCTGACGGCAATATTTCTGATTGCAGAAATCACAGGCGGATATTCTCTGCTCATTCCGCTGATAATAACATCTACTACAGCGTTTATAATAACGCGAAGTTTTGAATCCCATTCAATATATCACGTTCAGCTTGCCAGGAAAGGTGAGCTTATAACTCATGATAAGGATAAAGCAGTCCTTACTTTCATGGACTGGAGAAAAGATATAGAAAAGGATCTGATAAAGGTAAGGGTTACAGACACGCTCGGCGATCTAGTAAAAGCTATTTCCAGGTCAAACAGAAATATTTTCCCGGTTGTTGATGAATATGAGATTCTTGAAGGAGTGGTCTCTCTTGATGATGTCAGGGATATTATGTTCAACAGGGAACTTTATGATTCAATGATTGTGCGGGACTTAATGTCGATTCCCCCTTCATACATTGATATCGGGGAAAACATAGAAACTGTCATGCGGACATTTGGTGAAACCGAAGCGTGGAACCTTCCGGTTCTGAACAAAGGCTTATATGTTGGATTTATTTCAAAATCAAGGATATTCTCAACGTACAGGAAACTTCTTACACAATTTTCAGAAGAATAGTTATTGTATTTTGAGTGTTTTTTTATTTTTAATAGCATTATATTTACCGTCAGGCTAAAAGATATTTGCAATTTTTACCGTGATAAACCTGTTAACATAATCATAATCAACCAGTAAAAAAGACAAGATGGAAAGAGACACACAGATATTTGATCTGATCGAAAAAGAAAGTCAGCGTCAGATTAATGGCATTGAATTAATTGCGTCAGAGAATTTTGTCAGTCCCCAGGTTCTGGAAGCCATGGGATCAGTACTAACAAATAAATATGCTGAAGGTTATCCCGGATACAGATATTATGGGGGATGTGAGATTGTTGATCAGGTAGAACAGGTGGCAATTGACAGGCTGAAACAATTATATAATGCTGAATATGCTAATGTTCAGCCTCATTCTGGAGCCCAGGCTAATATGGCAGTTTTCATGGCCGTTCTTAAGCCGGGCGATACTTTTATGGGGCTTAATCTAAGTCATGGCGGACATTTATCACATGGATCGCCTGTTAATTCATCAGGAATTTTATACAGGCCGGTTGCTTATTCTGTTAAAGAAGACTCCGGGCTTGTTGATTATGATATGATGGAAGAGCTGGCTCTGAAAGAAAAACCAAAGATGATTGTCGGTGGGGCTTCAGCCTATTCCAGGGAATGGGATTATGAGAGAATGAGAAAAATTGCAGATTCAATAGGAGCACTCCTTATGGTGGATATGGCTCACCCGGCCGGACTTATTGCAGCGGGCCTGCTGAAAAATCCTTTGAAATACGCGCACATTGTAACTTCAACAACCCACAAGACTCTTCGTGGCCCCCGGGGTGGTATAATATTGATGGGGAAAGATTTTGTTAATCCATGGCGCCTGACCACTCCTAAAGGGGAAGTTAAGATGATGTCATCTGTATTGAATTCATCTGTTTTTCCGGGAGTTCAGGGGGGACCTCTCGAACATGTAATTGCATCAAAAGCAGTTTCGTTTGGCGAAGCGCTTAAACCTGAATTCAGTGAATATCAGAAACAGGTGAAAAAGAATGCTGTTGTAATGTCAGAAGCATTTATAAGCAAAGGGTATAAAGTAGTATCAGGTGGCACTGACAACCACCTTCTTCTTATAGATCTAAGGACAAAATTTCCTGAGATTTCCGGGAAAAAGGTTGAAAATACACTCGTTTTATCCCATATCACCGTTAACAAAAATATGGTTCCTTTTGATACCCGTTCACCATTCCTTACTTCTGGCCTGAGAGTCGGAACGCCGGCCGTTACTACAAGGGGATTGAAGGAAGATCATATGGGAATTATAGTTAACCTTATAGATGAGGTTATCTCAAATATTGACAACGAAACTGTAATAAAAAGAGTAGGAAATGAAGTCATCGGTATGATGAAATCTTTTCCTCTTTTTTCAGCCTGACAGGTGATACGAATTATCTGAGAATAAAGTTATACGTTATTGTACCCTTCTGGGTGGCGGGGGCATCAGGTTTTGGATCGAAACGTGCTTTAAGCGCTGCTTCTTTGGCAACACGCAACAGGTATTCATCAAGTGTTGTTGAGCCTTTTGCTCCCGGGGTCGCAAGTATGACTTTTCCGGATCTGTCAACATTTACATCAACAACCACTTTCCCCTGTTCCTGGTATTCATAGACTGGCACAGGAAGTGATTGAAATCCGCGTCCTCCAAGATCATAAGAAATATTACCCTTATTGCCAAATCCACTACCATCGCCCCTGTTCTTTGAATCAACCGAACCTGTGGGTACACCCTGATTTCCTGTCCCTCCTGCTTCACCTTCGCTTTTTGAGGTTGTACCTGCATTTTTCGAATTAGCCAGAGCATCGCGGGTTTTATTAATAATATCAGACTGCCGTTTCTGCTCCGCTTCAACCCTTTTCCTTTCAATCTCCTCCAGTTCTTTCCTTTTCCTTTCTGCTTCAATTTGTTCTCTCAGTTTTCTGTCAGCTTCCAGCTTTTCACGCTTTCTCTTTTCTGCTTCAGGATCAACTTTTTTTACCTCCGGAGCCTCTTCGTTATTCTGAGTAAGTAAAGGCTCATCTTTCTGTACATTTGTTGATGCAGGAAGGGGAGGAGAGGCCTCCTCCCGGGCCGGTGGAGGAGATGGTTCAATTTCTCCTAACCCTGTTTCGTCAGTCCCGAAATTGACAAGAATGCCTTCTTCAAGATCAGGTGGTTCTGGAGGTGCAAATGCAAAAACGATCAGCATAATCAATATTACCCCATGCATTATTGAAGTGCCGATTAAACCCTTCTTTTTCTCTGAAGGAATTCTTCTCAGATCGTTATTTGGACGAGGTTGCAATTATCAACTTATAATTATTAGCCTGTGCAATATTTAATACTGCCACAACAGTTTCAAAAGGTACGGTTTTATCAGCATGAAGGGCAATATATGTTTCCGGATTTGCTCCGAGTTTCTGCTTTAATATTCCTTCAAGGGTCTCAATACTAACCTGCTGTTGCTCAACATAATATTTTTGGTCGGCTGTTATTGAGACTGTAGTCTGAGGTTTTGCAGATGTCTGAGAACTGCCTTTGGGGAGAAGAAGCTTGACAGCAGTGGGATGTACAAGTGTTGATGTAAGCATAAAGAATATGAGCAGATTGAAAACTACATCCGTCATCCCCACCGAGCTGAAATTTACACTAATCTTATTTCTCTGCGAGATTGCCATTTTAATGTCCTGTTTTTAAAGGTTCATTTAAAATATCCATAAATTCGGTAAGAGTGGCCTCAAGGTTAAAAACAACTTTTTCCGTTCTGACAACCAGTGTATTGTAGGCAAAATATCCTAAAATACCTACAATTAGTCCTGCGACTGTTGTAATAAGTGCAGTATAAATCCCTCCGGACATCATTGATACATCAATATTATTTCCTGCCTGCTCCATCCTGTAGAAAGACTGAACCATTCCGATAACTGTTCCGAGGAACCCGAGCATCGGTTCCGCACCGGTGATAGTTGCAAGCGTCGGGAATCCCCTTTCGAGTTTGGAAATTTCAAGCTTCCCTACATTTTCAATTGCAGTGGTTATGTCCTGAAGCGGTCTCCCCAGCCTGCTTATCCCTTTCTCGACCATCCTTGCCGATGGGCTGTCGGTCGATTTGCAGAGGCCGAGGGCAGAATCCACTTTGCCATCATGTATATAATCTTTTATTCTGTTCATGAAATTAATATCTTCTTTGGTGGCCTTTTTAATTACGAAATACCTTTCTATAAAAATATATGCAGCTACCAACGATAAAAGAGCAATGGGAATCATAACCCATCCTCCTTTGATTGCGAAATCAAGAAGAGTCAGCTTTATCTGGCTTGTTGTTTGGACAGCACCTGGTACCTGTTGCATGGCAACTTGTAAGAAATCCATATTTCCCCTTATTTAATTATTTTAAAAACAAGTAATTAACTATTTTTTTCGTCAAAATTTCCACGGACGAAGTTATTAATAAACGGAGAAAGGGTCTTATCTATTATTCATGGTTAATAACATTATGAACATATTTATTAACTCTATTATTTAACGGTAATATCGTCTTCCCTCTTCATTTCAGATTGCTCTTTTTTCCTGGGAAAACTGAAGAGTTTGTTGAAATCCTGCTTATAGAACAGACCCAATCCCTGGGTATATGGAGCGCCTCTTCCTGTATACGGATTATTGAACCGGTTGAAGACCTTGAATCTTATCTTTTCAGTGATTTTATATTCCACATCAAAATCACCGGTTATGGGATTCCCATATGAATTATTTGGCCCTCTGAAGTCAAAATTACCATTTACAACCACCTTGTCGTTCAACAACTGTGTAGAAAGAGCTACCTGAAGCTCCTGCGAGTTAATGTCCCGGTTACCGGGTCTGTAAACGAATCCGATATCAAAGTCGTTATAAATTTGCGACAACCAGTTGCTAAGCTGGTTGGATAACATTTCTGTCGTGGTAACTGCCATGGCCGATGTGCCCGTTGATGTTGTACTTCCGGATGAAGAACTCATTGAAGGATCCTCATAAAAACTGTTCATGACAAGAAGATAAAGAAACTGCCGGCTCTGCTCTTCTTCAGTAGTAATTGAGTTCTGGAACAGACTCCTGGTTTCCTCATCAGCATTGGGAAGATAAATATCCAGACCGACAACCGGATTGAATAGTTTTCCGGATAAATTCAGCTGCGGTTCAACAGGTATTCTTTCATTATAACGTTCTTCATGAAGAATTGGGTAAAGGGATGTTTTAAGGTTTCTGTAGGTTGCTTTCAGATCTATTTCGGCATTTTGAACATCGCCGTTAAAAGCAACTTTTCCCCCGTTCTCGACATCAAATCTTTTATTTAAAACATTCCCAAGAGTAAACAGGTATTCACCATCATCGATTACATAATCGCCGGAGATTTTAAAAATGCCTTTCCGGTCCAGACTGATATTCAGTTTTCCTGTTCCCTGTCCTTTGATTACATCACCTGCCTTGGGATCTATAAGAAGCTGAACCTCTGCTTCAGGTGTAACATCAAGATCAAAGTTAAGCTCCATTCCCGATCCTGTCGGCTGCACTGCTGCTGCTCTTTCAGATCTTAACACTTCTTTTATTTTTACCGAATCGGGTGCGGAAAATGTGACAAAAGAGTGTTCTGAAACCGAAAGTCCTGAGTTTAATGGAATAAAAAACCTTGTATTTTTCCCTGTGCGGGCTGAAATGTCAAATGATACTAAATTTGCACTGCTTTTAATTGTTGCCACTCCTGTCGCATAAGCTGTGCCGTAAAATAATTCATTATCTTTTGCCTGGGTATTGAGAACCATACAATCTTTTACATTAATTGTAAGGTCAGCTGTAAAGTTATTAAAAGATTTGTGGTTAACTGAACCAGAAATTGTTGCAAGATTACCTTTTTCATCGGTCATCTTTACATTTTTGAATTTAATCCCGTTTTTGTCGAACCTTATTGTATCATTTATTTTATATTTTGTATGCAGGTAATCGATCCTTACCGATGTATTTTCTGCAAGAACCGCACCTGTCAGAAAAAGTTTATCCTTTTCTCCCTTAAGATTCACTTTCCCTGATACAGTCCCTTTTATTTCTGATGCAAAAAAACTTAAGAGCGGATTAAGGGCATCGACAGGTAATTTTGATGTTCTGGCATCAATGTTGAAAATTGCTGATTTGGGATCATAGGTACCTTTAATATCCATGTTCTTTACTCCCAGGAGGTTATTGGATGCGCTTAATTCGACAACATTACGGGAGGTACTCCATGATGAAATAAGCGATATATCTCCGTACTCACCACCCAGCAACGAAAATCCTTTTAATGTCAGATTGCTTTCAAGAAGGGGACTTTTTTTAACATTCGACAACAGAATATTACCATTTAGTGTTCCTTTCAGATCATAATTAATCCTTGATCCCTCTTTTTCT
>CAYPKL010000170.1:0-7585 GCA_964411285.1 uncultured Rikenellaceae bacterium | reverse complement strand
TGAACAATCGGGAAAAGATACTGATCATAGTTCCACAGAGGTTCAGTATCTTTGAACCTTTTTATGGCCCTGTCGAGCCAGTGGTGTGTCAGCTCAACCGACTTTTTTGCGTAACTGTAGTCGCAGGGGAATGGAGCGCATTCATCAAATGCCATCATTATATCCCCTCCGATAATACGCTGTATATCAATAGTATTTTCCGGAGAAAAAACATGTTTTGAACCGTCAATATGCGATCTGAAAATAGCGCCATCCTCAGTAAGCTTTCTGTTACCGGTAAGAGAAAAAACCTGGTATCCCCCACTGTCGGTCAGAATCGGTCCTTTCCAGTTCATAAATTTATGGAGACCCCCTGCGGCTTTTAAAATACCGGTGCCAGGTCTGAGATAAAGGTGATAAGTATTGCCAAGAATTATTTTTGCCCTGATATCTTCCATGAGATCTCTTTGCAATATTCCTTTAACAGTTCCGGAAGTACCGACCGGCATAAATACGGGAGTAGGGATATCGCCATGAGCTGTTTTAAGAATGCCCGCTCTTGCTTTGGTATCCCGATCACTGTATTTAATTTCAAACATAATTCCCTGTAATTCTGGAAGCACAAATGTAACTCATTAGAGATGCCCGTTAAAATTAATATCAATAATTTTTGAAGTTTACCTTCGTTTCACCTATGATATTTAAGAACTCTCTTTTGGCATTCAGATTATCTTATTAATATTGCGGATTATTTGGAAGTCAGATGATAATCCGCGAAAACTTAATTTTCCTGACACTTTTCATCATTTTCTGTTTCTCGGCAGCAATCCAGTTATTCTACTATTTATACTTTTATCTGGCCCCCGCGCTGGTAAAACGGAGAAGTCTCCCGTCATGCAATAAACCAGTCTCCATAATTATTTGCGCCAGGAATGAGGAAGAGAACCTCAAAAAATTCCTTCCTGCTGTTCTTGAACAGGATTACCCTGACTTTGAAGTTATTGTGGTTAACGATTGTTCAGAAGATGATACATATTCCGTTCTGGGAGAATTTTTGCGGAGATATCCTAATCTCAGGATATCTGATATTAATAAAGATCCGAAATTTACACATAATAAGAAATTTGCCCAGTTCATTGGAATTAAAGCCGCAAAAAATGAGATCCTGCTTTTTACAGATGCTGATTGTAATCCTGAATCAGGTAAATGGGTGGAAGGTATAGTATCGCATTTCAATGAAAAAACTGATTTTGTTCTCGGATATGGAGGCTATGCTGTTAAAAAAGGATTGCTTAATAAATACATCCGGTACGATTCGATGACTATAGCGATGCAGTACATGGGAATGGCAATACGCGGTGTTCCCTATATGGGTGTGGGACGAAACCTTGCATACAGGCGATCGCTCTTTTTTAAAAACAAAGGATTCGGCACCCACAATCATATCGTTTCTGGCGATGATGATCTGTTTGTAAACAAATATGCCATAAAAAATAACACTGCTGTTGAATTCGGGAAGGAAACACATACAAGATCGGTGCCTCCGGCAAGTTTCCGGGAATTATTCACACAAAAGAAACGGCACCTGACAACAGCTCATCACTATAAACTTCGTGACAAAATTATTCTTATAACTGAACCGGCAACCAGGACAATCTTTTACATCACTCTTGTTGCTCTTCTCTCCGGCCTTTTCATGTGGCCATATGTTATTATCATATTTTCATTACGACTTTTAATACAGATTGTTGTATTTGTGCTTGCCCAGCGGCGGTTTAATGAACCCCTGCTATTAGTATATTCTTTATTTTTTGATATCTTTTCACCTTATCTGAATTCACTGTTTTATGTAAGTAAGTTCAGGCAAAGCAACAATGTGGTTAAATGGAAGTAGCCAGCAGCGGACTATCGGATAAAGCACGCAGCGATCTGTTACTTGTCGATATGGCAAGAAACGGTAATGAAAAAGCTTTTGCATCCCTGATGAACCGTTACAGGGATTCCATCTATTTTATGCTCCTTAAAATGGTTAATAATATGTCGGATGCCGAAGACCTTACTATTGAGGCATTTGGCAAAGCGTTCCGCAACCTCGAATCATATACTCCCGATTTCGCATTCAGTACCTGGCTGTTTAAGATTGCAACAAATAATTGTATTGATTTTATCAGAAAGAAGCAGTCTTCCCCTGCTCCTGTTGACCAGTTGCAGAATGACCTGGAAACAATCACAAAAAATATTCAGTCAGATCTGCCTGATCCTGAAGAGGCTCTGATAAATGACCAGAAAATAGCCGTTTTGCGAAGTGTTGTAAGCCAGCTGAAACCGCGTTACAGACGGTTGATTGAATTAAGGTACTACCAGGAGTACTCTTACGAGGAAATTGCTTCCGAACTTAACCTTCCCATCGGAACAGTTAAAGCTCAACTTTTCAGAGCCAAATCGCTGCTCTATAATATTTTCATAAAAACAGGCAACAGGTAGTGATTGAGTGCATTACAAAATATTTTACTTCTCTGTCCGGAGTTCAGCTTGATAATTTCTCAAGGCTTAAAAAGATCTATGAAGAGTGGAATGCCAGGATAAATCTGATCTCACGCAGGGATTTTGATAATTTCTATATCCACCATGTCCTTCATTCACTTGCCATTGCAAAAATAATTCAGTTCAATCCGGGGACAAAGATACTTGACGTGGGAACAGGAGGCGGGTTCCCCGGCATTCCCCTGGCTATAATGTTCACTGATTCTGCTTTTTCACTTCTCGACTCTATCGAAAAAAAAACAAAAGTAGTTTCTGCTGTCGCTGCCGAACTGGGACTTTCAAACGTAAATGTAATAAGAAGAAGAGCAGAGGAAGAAAAAGACAAATTTGATTTTGTTGTCAGCAGGGCCGTAATGGAATTACCGGGATTTGTAAAACTTACCAGTAAAAACATTGAAAGTAAAAGCTTTAACTATCTTAAAAATGGAATACTATACCTTAAAGGAGGCGACCTTACCGGCGAACTTAATCTTTTTCAGAAAAAAGCTGCTGTATATGAAATAAAAAATCTTTTTGACGAACCTTTTTTCGAGACAAAAAAGGTTGTTTACATACCAGTTTGAGCCATAAAAAAAGATTAAAGAATTGATTATATTAAAAAAAGAATTATCTTTGCGATCTCAAAATAAAATATAATAAGTAAAAAAATATAGCCATGAAAAGGACATATCAGCCTTCGAGAAGAAAAAGAGCAAACAAGCATGGTTTCAGGGAAAGAATGTCCACACCCAATGGCAGGAGAGTTCTGGCAGCCCGCAGGGCAAAAGGAAGAAAAAAACTTACAGTCTCACCTGAACTCAAATTAAAATAAAAAACATAATTGTCATAATCCGGAATGGCGCCTAATTAACAGGCGCCATTTTTCTTAGTATCATCTTTTAGTTACTTTTGTCCATCTTAAGATTCTGAATGAAAAACCTTTTAAGCTATTTAACAGACCCTGACCTGCGGACTTTAGCTGATAAAATTACTTCAGACATCCGTATATCACCGGAAGAAGGTCTGCTGCTCTATGAAAAAGCCGATTTGCCTTTGCTCGGCTTACTGGCAGGGATAGTCAGAAGGAGGAAGAACGATAATTACGCATATTTTAACCGTAACTTTCATATCGAGCCAACTAACAAGTGTATTTACAATTGCCGGTTCTGCTCATATCACAAATCTTCAACTGATCCCGAAAGTTGGGAATATAGTCATGAAGAAATTCTCGGAATAGTAAAAAAATTTGATGATAAACCAGTTACAGAAGTACATATTGTAGGAGGTGTACACCCGGATTATGATCTGCCCTACTACGGCACCCTTTTCAGAAAAATAAAACAGCACCGGCCCGGCCTCCATATAAAAGCTTTATCCGCCATTGAACTCGACTATTTGTTCCGGAAAACCGAATGTTCTGTCGGGGCCGGACTGCAACAGCTGAAGGATTACGGTCTCGATTCGATTCCCGGTGGAGGTGCTGAGATTTTTGATGAAGGAATCAGAAAGCTGATCTGTCCTGACAAAGCTTCATCCGAAACCTGGCTCAGGATACACGAAACAGCACATAATCTGGGGATACCATCAAACGCAACGATGCTTTACGGGCATCTTGAAAGCTTCTCTCACAGGATAGATCACATGGACCGGTTGCGTAAACTCCAGGATAAAACAAAAGGCTTTAATGCCTTTATTCCTCTGAAGTACAAAAAAGCAAATAACTCAATGTCACATCTCGGTGAATCAAGTATTATTGAAGATCTCAGAAATTATGCGGTCGCCCGGATATACCTCGATAACATTCCGCATCTTAAAGCTTACTGGCCTATGGCCGGGAAGGATACGGCACAGATAAGCCTCGCATTCGGAACCGACGACCTCGACGGAACAATTGAAGATACTACAAAGATATATTCAATGGCCGGCTCAGATGAAAAGAATCCGGCAATGACAACAGATGAGATCTGCAGGCTAATCCGCGATGCAGGTTTCATGCCCGTCGAAAGAGATTCTGTTTATAATTTTATGAGTACATTTGCGTTATAAACTTAGTACAGGTTACAGTATGAGCCTCAAAAACTTTATCCTCAGTAAACCATTTCTAAAAAATATCGGATTCGCAGCAGTTATAATTGTTGCAACCGTTATGATACTTCTGATCTGGACTAACTTTTATACACGCCACGGACAGAGCAGGGCTGTACCTGATTTTTACGGACTTAACAGGGAGCAAACTGTAAGGCTTGCAAAAAAAAGCAGGCTAAGATACCAGATCATCGACTCTGTCTACACTTCAGATGTGCCTCATGGTTGTATATACGAGCAGAATCCAAAAGCTGGATTCAAAGTTAAAAAGTGGAGAAACATAATGCTCACAATCAATGCATTTAATCCGGAAATGGTCGCAATGCCAAACCTGGTAAACCTGCCCAAAAGACAGGCTCTTGCTCTGATAGAAAGTTCAGGCCTGGAAATGGGAACGCCAAAATATATTCCGGACATTTCAATTGATGTTGTAATCAACCAGTTGTACAATGGTAAAGAGATAATGGAAGGCGATTCTCTTCAGAAAGGATCAACAATCGATCTTGTACTTGGGAAAGGTCTGAGTAATCAGAGAACCCAGGTCCCCGATCTTATAGGACTGGATCTTGAATCTGCCAGGAATACGATAATAGTATCATCTCTGACCCTTGTAACCTCAATTTATGACAATACAATCATTACGGGTGAAGATTCATCTAAAGCATTTGTCTATAAACAAAATCCCGAGTTTGTAAAAGAGGCTTCAATTCAGCTGGGCTCTTCAGTTTATTTATGGCTGACAATCGATTCAACCCGACTCCCCAGGGATTCCACTTCGGTTGTAATCGACACTATTCCAGATATAAATGCGGAAAAGTTCAATTAAGCTGATGATTAAAAAGTTAACACTTTATATTATTTCTTTTTCTTTAACAAATGTATTCACTAATGCCCAGGAGATCGTCACCGGACTGCAGACAAATCCGCTTGTTGTAAAATTTCAGGGGCAGCAGGGAGCCGGCAAAGCTGACGGAGATCCGGTTGAATTACCTTTTTTTGACGATTTTTCTAAAAACTCCTACATACCTGATTCAAGGAGATGGAGCGATAATTCCGTATTCATTAACAATACCTATACAGATAAGCAGATAACTTTAGGTGTTGCCACTCTTGACGCTATCGACAACACCGGAAGACTTTACGAAACAGCCTCTTCTTCAGGTTTTGAAGCTGATCATCTTACTTCGCAACCAGTAAACCTCAACTATTCGGTTTCAGATAATATCCGGCTTAGCTTCTATTACCAGCCGGGCGGACTTGCTGACTTACCTGAATACAGGGACAGCCTTACTCTTCAGTTCTTTGCTCCTGCTGAAGAAAAATGGTATTCGGTGTGGAGAGCCGGAGGATCGGCACAGGAAAGTTTTAAAGCGGTTATTGTCCCGATTAATCAGACAAGGTTTCTAAGGAACGGTTTTAAGTTCAGATTTGTTAACTGGGCCAGCCTGAGCCCAAACCCTGACGAACCATCAATTGCGGCTAATTGCGACCAGTGGAATATCGATTATGTGTATCTTGATAGAAACAGGAATGAAGCCGATACTACCCTCACTGATGTTGCCTTCCGGACTCCCCTGCGGTCAATTTTAAAAACGCATGAATCAATGCCCTGGAAACAATTCCGGCAGGTGTTTCTCCAGGAGATGGGTTCCTCAATTCCAATTCATTACAGAAATAATGATATTATTGTTAGAAACGTAACCCGAAATTTTTTGATACGCGATATCTACACAAATTCGCTTGTACATTCTTTTTCTGCAGGTGCAACCAACATTGATCCGATAACAAACATTGATTACAACGCTAACCTGATCTATACCTTCAATTCAACAAATAACGATTCAGCCCTGTTCCGGATTACCAGCTACCTGATAACTGATTTTTTTGATCCGAAAGATAATGATACAATTAAATACAATCAGCTTTTCAGCAACTACTTTGCATTTGATGATGGCACATCCGAAGGGGGTTATGGAATAAATGGCCTTGGATCTAAGAACGCGATGGTTGCCTACAGGTTTAAATCATTTATGCAGGATACCCTGAGGGCGGTAAATATATGCTTCAACGACAGCTATATGAATGGCAATCTCAGATCGTTCGATCTGATGATCTGGAATGATAATAATGATATGCCCGGAGAGGTTATTTATTCCCTGGAGGGTGCGATGGTTGAACAGGGGGAAGGAATCAACGGATTTTACACATACGTTCTGCCTGATGGTGTGATGGTTGACGATGTTTTTTATGTAGGATGGAAACAAAGGTCAGAGACTTTTTTAAATGCAGGTTTTGATGTCAACACACTTCATAACGGAAAGCAGGTTTACTGGCTTAACGGGCAATGGTACCTGTCGCAGGTAGAGGGTAGCATTATGATCAGACCTGTTGTCGGCGATCCACTTAAAACAACATCCATCGACGACCCTCCTGAACAGGATATTAAATCCACATTCAGGCTATGGCCTAATCCTGCATCTGATTTTATAAATCTGGAAGTAGAGGATATGGCTATTCTCCGGACAGCATATATAACTATAATTGATCTCCAGGGTCGGCAGATTATGAAAGTGCCTTATAGCGAACGCATTGATATTTCTTCTCTAAGAGCCGGATTATATACTGTAATAGTTACTGTCAACGGCAGACCCACCGGATATATCAAGCTCATTAAGAACAGATAAGATAAATCATGGCGGAAGAAGACTTAGTTGATCAGCAGGACCTTTTTGAACATTACAGGTTTACCATCGATCCCGGACAATCGCTGTTGCGGATTGACAAATTTCTTTCTTTAAGACTTGAGAACACTTCCCGCACGAGGATACAGGGGGCTGCAAATGCCGGAAATATTCTTGTCAACAACAATCCTGTCAAACCTAATTATAAAGTAAAACCCGGAGATACCGTTCAGATCGTTCTGCCATCCCCTCCAAGGGAAATAGAACTCATTGCCGAAAATATTCCTGTCAATATCGTTTATGAGGATGACGATGTT
>CAYPKL010000169.1:0-10691 GCA_964411285.1 uncultured Rikenellaceae bacterium | reverse complement strand
ACAGTTATTCCTTTAAATCCGGTAGCAAGTTTTGTCAGATGGTCTATTGCATCAGGCTTATTGTTTTCAATACCAATCTTTGCTCTATCAACATTAAGCGCTTTCATAAGTATTGTAACCCCGATGAGAATTTCTTCTCCTCTTTCAATCATCAAACGGTGATCAGAAGTCAGATATGGTTCACATTCAACCCCATTAATTATAAGTACATCACATTTTTTCCCTGTAGGCATTGTCAGTTTTACATGCGATGGAAAGGTTGCACCACCTAAACCTACAATTCCTGCCTCGAAGCATCGCTTTGTGATCTCTTCGGATGACAGTTTTATTTCCTTATTTATTTCCAGGCTCCTGTCGATGGTATCAATCCATTCATCGCCTTCTACATCAATAAAAACAGCAGTTTGCCTGAATCCGGAACTGTCAGGGACAAAGTCGATCTTATTCACTTTACCTGATACTGAGGAATGAATATTGGCCGATACAAATCCTTTACCGGCTGCTATTACCTGGCCGGTCTTTACTGTATCGCCTTTGTTGACAACAGGATTGGCCGGAGACCCTATATGCTGGGAGACAGGAATAATAACGCTATCAGGAACAGGCAGATAATCAATGGGAATATCGGCTGTAAGCTTGTTATCAGGTGGATGAACACCCCCGACGGGAAATGTTTTCAGCACTATTTTATAATTTTAAATAATCATTTAAACTAACCATTAACAACCTCTGCCTGAACTTCAGCTTTTGGCTTCTTTGGCGGGAAGTTCAGTTCGATAATGGCATTTGTCGGACATTCTGCAACACATTTTCTGCAAAATGTACATTTGTGAGCATTAATATATGCCAAATTGTTTTCAATTGTAATCGCATTGAACTCACAAACCTTAACGCATTTATTACAAGCTATACATGCCACTTTGCATGCTCTCCTTGCGGGTCCTCCCTTGTCGCAATTGGAGCAGGATACATATATTTTCCTGTCTTTCCTGGCTTTCTTACGCAATTCTATCAGATGTCGGGGGCATGCTTTTACACAGGCACCGCAAGAAACACATTTATCATCAATGATAACCGGCAAACCTGTTGCAGCATCCATCTGCAAAGCATCAAATTTACATGCTCTTTCACAGTCTCCTTTACCCAGACATCCGTAACTGCAGTCTGTATCACCTGAATAAAGATTATGTGAGATGCGGCAGTCGGAAGCTCCGTCATATTGGGAGGTACGCGGGCGGAATTCGGGTGTCCCCTGGCATAAAAGCACAGCAACGGTCGGATCAACCACTGGTGCAGCTTTACCAAGGATCATTGCAGCCTCTGCCATGACAGACGAACCTCCGACAGGACAAATCAGACCTTCAAAACTATCCGCTTTGACAAGCGCCTCTGCCATGTTACGGCAACCCGCAAAACCACATCCGCCGCAATTGGCGGCCGGCAATATTGCCTGGACCTCGTCAATCCTCGGATCTTCAAAGATTTTAAATTT
The DNA here is from genome assembly GCA_964411285.1 of uncultured Rikenellaceae bacterium. Classification (GTDB taxonomy): domain Bacteria; phylum Bacteroidota; class Bacteroidia; order Bacteroidales; family VadinHA17; genus LD21. Next base: position 9,199 of record CAYPKL010000169.1, on the reverse strand, counting down.
CTGAGCAATAAAGTAGAGAATAACAGCCGAAATAAAAGCCAGCAGACTCAGGGAAATTATAGTAATAAGAACTGTGGAACTCATTAATTAAGTTTTTAACGTGAAAATAAAACTCTCGTTTATTTTTTTCCTGAAAAAATAGAGAATTATAAAATATGGTGCAAGGATGCTGATTGATATTAGCCCGGCAGCTAATTCCGGAACTGAAAATGTTATCAGCAGAATAAGGGAAACAACTAAAATGACCAGAGGGACAATGTAACTGAGAAAAACGGCTTTAAATCCCATTGACTCATGCATAAGTACCGTTACAGCATCGCCGGATGAAACATTATATTTTCCTTTTACGTCAATAATTTTTTCTTCCTTACCTGATAAACCGCAAAGCCCTTCGGCATGACATCCTGAACATGCCGAACTTGATATTATTCTGACAAGCACTGAGTTACCGTCTACTTTGCTGACTATCCCCTCATGTTGAATTGTGCTGTGAGAACCTGATTTATTCATCGGAACATTCACCCTTTTTGAAGGTGGCAAATTTATAAAACCTTTCCCATATGTTCCTGCTTTTTGTCAGGTTTTGAAACAGGTCTAATTATTTATAATGATTCTAATTAAGGCGATCAACTTATGTTGCTCCATGACTCTTTAATACCGAAAAGCAGTTTCAATTCAGCTTTTAGAACATTATTACGGCTCTCTCCGAGTTCAGGATCTTCTTCAAGTATATTTTCTGCAATATTTCTGACGTATTCAATCAATTGTCCATCCTTGCTGAGATTCGCAATCCTGAGATCAAAAGGAATTCCGCTTTGAATAGTTCCTTCAATGTCGCCCGGACCTCTTAGCTGAAGATCTGTTTCTGCTATTTCAAAACCATCATTTGTCCGGATCATTACTTCTATCCTCCTGGAAGCTTCTTTTGACAGCTTATCTGAACTCATTAATATACAATACGATTGCTCGGCACCTCTTCCAACGCGTCCCCTTAACTGATGAAGCTGTGAAAGGCCGAACTTTTCTGAGCTTTCAATTACCATTACAGAGGCGTTAGGAATATCCACACCTACCTCAATAACCGTAGTGGCAACAAGTATATGAGCTATCCCTTCTTTGAATAGTTTCATGGATGAGTCTTTGTCCGCTGCAGACATCTTGCCGTGAACTATTGATACACAATACTCTGGCGGTTGAAAAACCCTGGTTATCGTATCCCATCCGTCTTCAAGGTCTTTGTAATCCATTTTTTCAGATTCCTTTATCAACGGGTAAACAATAAAGATCTGCCGGCCGGTCTTAATCTGGCCCCTCAGGAATCCGAACACTTTATTTCTGTCTTTTTCAGTGAAATGCATAGTTCTAACAGGAACTCTCCCGGGAGGTAGCTCATCAATAACCGAAACGTCCAGGTCGCCGTACAATGTCATAGCCAGTGTCCTTGGTATTGGTGTGGCAGTCATTACAAGCACATGAGGCGGATTCAGGCTTTTTTCCCATAACCTTGCCCTCTGGGCAACCCCAAACCTGTGCTGCTCATCAATTATGACCAACCCCAGATTTTTAAACTGAACATTTTCTTCAATAAGAGCATGAGTGCCAATTAGAATATTCAGTGAGCCGTCTCTCAGCGATTCATCAATACTTTTCCGGGAACTCTTTTTTGATGACCCGGTAAGCAGCCTTACATTTAAATTTATCCCGTCAAGTAATTTTGTAATTGTCTGAAAATGCTGATTTGCCAGAATCTCCGTAGGCGCCATCAGGCATGTCTGATAACCATTGTCGATTGCAATAAGCATGCACATCAGGGCAACGAGAGTTTTCCCGCTTCCAACATCCCCCTGAAGCAGGCGATTCATTTGTTTTCCCGATCCAAGATCTTTTCGGATCTCTTTAATAACTCTTTTCTGTGCTTCAGTCAGCGGAAATGGCAGGTAATTGTAATAAAAACTGTTAAAGAAATGGCCGACATTTGAAAAGACAAATCCTTTGTTTTTAATGCTCCTGTTGTTCTTGAATCTTAAAAGATTGAGCTGTATGTAAAACAACTCCTCAAATTTGAATCTGTACCTCGATTTTTCCATTTCATCGGGACTGGCAGGGAAATGAATCCTGAACAATGCCTCATGAAGGTCCATCAGGTGGTATTTTGACACAATATAAGCCGGCATGGTTTCAGGTATCCTGAATTTTATCTGCTTGAGCAGATTTCCAACCAGACCGCTTATTGTCTTAGATGTGACAAAATGGTTTTTAAGATTTTCTGTGGTACTGTATTGAGCCTGCAACGATGAAGAAATTTTCTGGGCAACCTTTTCTGACGCTTCAATCTCAGGGTGGATTATGTTAACCAGCCCATTAAAAACACCCGGCTTCCCGAAGACAATAAATTCAATACCAGGAACATAAGTCGTAGTGATCCATTTTATGCCTTTAAACCATATAAGTTTGATGCTTCCGGTATCATCACGAAATTCAGCAACAAGACGTTTCCCTGCACCATGTCCCTCAGTTGAATATCCGGTAATTATACCCTTTATCTGAACATAAGGCAGATCCGGATCAAGTTCAGCAATTTTATAAAATCTGGTTCTGTCAATGTATTTATACGGAAAATAATAGAGCAGATCACGAAATGTATTTATATTTAGCTCTTTGCTTAATAGTTCGGCTCGTTTTGGACCAACTCCCGTGAGATAGGTGATATTTGTTTCAAAAAAATCCTGCATAAAATTACCTGGTTCAAAATTCAATAGTGAACACTCCTCATATTGATATCCGAAAATAACTATTTTTGAAAATCTGGCCTAATATTAATTACTTATACCGGATGGAACTATTTACAATACGAAAATATACCGAATATATCATTTTTTCCAGGTACTGGAAAGGACATGGAATTCACAGTCCTTTTGTTTTCGACCTTGTTTCCCGGATATTTCAGAATAAAATTGATCCGGGAATTGTCTTTAAGATTGAAAAGATCAGAAGAAAGATGATTGAAGATAAACGGTTGATATTGGTTAATGATCTGGGATCAGGTTCAAAAAGGATAAAATCAGGTTCAAGGAGAGTGTCAGATATTGCTAAGTATTCGGCTGTTCCGGAAAAATATGGAATCCTGCTTTTCAATCTGGCCGGAGTTTTTGGGAAACAATCGATTCTGGAATTTGGCACATCTCTGGGTTTTAGTGCAATGTACATGGCTTCAGCTTCCCCTGATTCAGTTGTATATACAATGGAGGGTTGCCGGACAACATCAGAAATTGCTTCTGAAAATTTTAAAAAAGCCGGACTTGTCAATATTTTGGTTCAAAATGGTCCGTTTGAAGAGTCGTTGGAAAATTTAAAAAATCAGAATATTTGTCCGGGATTTGTTTTTATAGACGGCAACCACCGAAGAGAACCGACTCTTAACTACTTTGAACAAATTGTGAATATGACTGGTAATGAAACTGTTGTAGTAATTGATGATATATATTATTCCGCCGGAATGGCTGATGCCTGGGAGAAAATAAAAAGGAATAAAAAAGTGACAGTCACAATCGATATCTGTAAAATGGGGATAGTATTTTTCCGGGAAGGATTGAATCGTGTAAACTATCTAGTCAGGTATTAACAAAAATTAAGTTTAGATTATTCCAAATTTGATATAATTAGTCTAATTTCGAATCCAGTAAAAAAAAAGTTATGAATAAAGCTATTGAAATCCATGATATTGTAAAAAATTATCAGGTAGGGACTGTAATTGTGAAGGCATTAAGATCAGTAAGTATTAACATAGAAAAGAACGAATATGTAGCTATAATGGGTCCTTCAGGTTCAGGGAAATCAACTCTTATGAACCTCCTCGGCTGTCTGGATACCCCCACTAGTGGCAGTTATATATTAAATGGAACTGACGTCAGCAAAATGGAAGATGATTACCTGGCAGAGATCAGAAATAAGGAGATCGGATTCGTATTTCAGACTTTTAATCTTTTGCCAAGATACACTGCCCTTGAAAATGTTACATTACCTTTAATATATGCCGGAGTGCCAAAAGCAGAAAGAGAAAAATTGGCTATTGATACCCTGGAACAGGTCGGTCTTGGTGACCGCATGACTCATAAACCAAATGAATTATCAGGAGGTCAGAGACAGCGTGTAGCCATTGCCAGAGCCCTGGTGAATAAACCTTCAATTATTCTTGCCGATGAACCTACCGGGAACCTCGACAGCAAAACTTCTCTTGACATAATGGGACTGCTGGACCATATCCATAAAAAAGGAAATACTGTAATTCTTGTTACTCATGAAGAAGATATTGCAAAGCATGCTGCCCGAATTATCCGGTTATTAGACGGCGAGATTGCACAGGACTACATAAATGAAAAATATATTAAATTCTGAATATTTTTTCAGGATTTTTCCAGGTTATACACAAAGTCAGTTTATTCATGAAAATTTATACCAGGACAGGCGATGACGGCACTACTTCATTGGCTGGAGGGAAAAGAGTCCCTAAGTTCCATGAAAGAGTGGAAGCTGTTGGTTCTGTTGACGAACTCAATTCCTGGATAGGCCTCATAAGAGATTTTAAAGAGAACGAAGACAGAAAGGAAATACTGATTTATATTCAGGATCAGCTTATGAGATGCTCAGTAGTTCTTGCCTCTGAAAATATTAGTATTGATAACTTAAATTCCCTCCCACATACAGACTGTTCTGCTAAGATCGAAGCTGAGATTGACAATATGGATTCATTGTTGCCTGAATGTAAAAACTTCATACTTCCTGGTGGCAATATTGTCGTATCTAATTGTCAGATAGCACGATGTATTTGCAGAAGGGCAGAAAGAGCTGTAATAAGACTAAATTACTCCGAAGAAGTTCCTGAAATCATTATTAAATTCCTTAACCGGCTCTCCGATTATTTATTCGTTTTATCCCGTCTCAATAGCTTAAAGCTTGGTAATCAAGATATTATCTGGAGAGTTTAATTATAAAAAAAAGTTAAAATATAGAGTTGTTTTTTATATAAAATAATATATATATTTGCAAACTTTGTTAAACATTAACACAACAGGTAAATAATGTACTGGACACTTGAATTAGCATCGAAACTTGAAGATGCTCCATGGCCTGCCACAAAAGATGAGCTGATAGACTTTGCCATTAGGTCAGGTGCCCCAATGGAAGTTGTTGAAAATTTGCAGGAAATTGAGGATGAGGGAGATATTTATGAAGGTATTGAAGATATCTGGCCCGACTACCCCAGCAAAGATGATTTCTTCTTCAATGAAGATGAATATTAGTTGTACTCAACTTAATTATTCATCTTTCTTTTTGTAAACAAATCTGATAATTTTCCGGGTCTGAGAAAATCAAGCCAGGAAAATCCTTCCAGTTTCAATGTTTCGTCACTTCTTTTTACCGGGGGATCGATAACCCCTTCGGGATTTTGATATTCGTATATATTTGTAATTTTGGAATCATCAATTAATAGCTCAATCCGGGCACATTTTGATTTGTTGACACCCACTATTGCATCTCCGTCAAGCAGAAAGTATATTGTCTCAGCATTACCTGTAATATTTATTTTAAATAGTTCATTGTTCTTAAAGTAGCCTGTGAGCGATCTGCCTTTGGCCTGATTAAACCTGTCGGTGTCGACCTGCGAAGTTACAAAAACAGAGTTGTACAATTCCATCCTTTCAGCCTGCCGGTTCTTTGTAAATATTGCAATTGAATCAGCCTTCAGCTGGTTTTCACTTGACCATATAACCGGTTCAGTGTACATCCTGATGACTGAATCCTGAAAAGAGTAGGCGAGGGAGTCGCATACTCCCTGTAAATCTTTACTGAATATCCGGCAGTCATAATAAGCTCTCATCAGCCTGTAGTTTTTCCCTTCAGCTGTTGTTCGTGTAACAGCATTAATTGTATCGGCATGGAGAAATAAACTATCTTTTTTAGAGACTTGAATAAAAAGAGCCATATCAGTAACCATAAACTTTTCAGGCGTTTTATAATACCATGCATAATTGCCTTTCACGATTATGTTTTTGGTTGTGTCGGTGATAACCGTATTGCGGAATGATTGGCCATAACCCGTCACACCCTCATAATACATTGAATCTCCCTGGATGACTTGCTGTCTGTTATCAATTACTGCATTTTTCCAAATTCTGGAGATATCATTCTTTGTATCGTACCAGCCTTTTTCACAATAGAGGTTTAAACTATCACCTTCCAGTTTTGAAGGGCCGGTAAAGAAAGCTGTTTCAGTCCTTGAATTGTAATCCATCGTATCGGCTGTCATCACATAGTCGGGATTTACAATTTTAACGCTATCCTTAAAATGGTACAGACTCTGTGATACATAATAAATACCGATTATGCTGGTGAGTGTATTGTCGCCGTTTATTATTCTCCCATGATCATTGTACCGTGCTATTTTATTTGCAACATCATAATTTACAGAGTTGGTATAAAGATGCGTCTGAAGGTCAACAAGTTCGACATGTCCATCAACTGAAGCTGTTTCCGAGGCGCCTTCATAATAGAGTGAATCCCCATAAAGATGAAGTGTGTCTCCCTGCTGCATATGAATCCTGCTGTATGCTTTGATCTGGTTGAAACCGGTATAAAAGTGAGCACTGTCGCAACTCATGAGTATTTCATTATGTTTTAATGAAACATCACCTATAAGACGGGTAATTCGTCTTCCCGTTGCTTTTTCAACCTCATCTATCCCTTCGGCAGAATGTAATACCTCTATTTTCTTTTTCCCTGCTTTTGACGCGGAAATATCCTGGCAGAATAAGCCCTGAGAATGAGAAACTAAAAGTACAAAAAGAAGAAGATTTCTGGTCGCCTGGTAAGTATTATGAAAGCAAAAGAATGTTATTTTATCCATCCCTCTTCGGCAAGAAATTTACAATTTTTAAATTCGTCAATGACTTTAATATATGTGGTTTCAATCTTCTTTTTAATCCATTCCTTGTACGATTCCTGACGTTTTGCCATCATTGTCGCATTAAAAAGGTACTGGTAGTCATCTTTAAAATCAGCTCTGTGTGCTGGCATTTCATCATCCAGCCTTACCACCCTGAAAACCGGGTTCCCAATTTCATCTGTCGTTCTGAAAGGATCTGAGATTTCTCCGATTTTAAGATCCCTAATCTTTACGTACATCTCCTTGTTCAACTCCTCAAGAGTAAACCAGTTTATCCTCTCTGAAGGATTTGTGCTTACAAATTTACCGCCATTTATTCTGCTATCCTTGTGACTGGAAAACCTGACAGCCACAGCTTCAAATTTAATACTGTCTTTACGGATTAAGTTGGCAAGGCTGTCAAGCTTAAGCAAAGCCTTTTCAGCCTCTTCCGATTTTACTTTGGGCCTGATAAGAATATGACGGGTGTTAGCCAGATCTCCATTACGATCAATAAGCTGAATTAAATGAAAACCAAATTTTGATTCAACAATCTTTGAAATAGTATTTTTTGACAAACTGAATGCAGCATCAGCATACTCTTTTTCAAGTTCTCCCCTTAGCTTGTACCCGATCTCTCCTCCATTGGCAGCCGAACCCGGATCTTCAGAGTACATGACAGCCAGAGTTTTAAAACTTTTACCCGCAAGGATCTGACCCCGTATATCAAGCAGCTTTTGTCTTGCCTCTGATTTATTTTCTTCATTACCAGGTGGATCAAGCTGGATCAAACTAATTTGTACTCTTGACGGAACGATAGGGAGACTGTCTTTTGGAATTGCATTGAAAAATCTTCTTACATCAGCAGGTGTAACAGAAAGATCATCAGCTATGGTACTTTGAACCTCATTTACAACCTGCTGTTCTATAAGCGATTTTCTTATATCACGGCGGATTTCTATCATGCTTCTTTTAAAATAATTTTCAAGAGCCTTTTCGCTTCCTGCGGTCCTGATCGCATCATTCATTCTCATGTCGAGATCCCCTTCAACCATATCCGGAGTTACCTCAATACTGTCGATTCTGGCCTGATCAAGAAACAGTTTGGAAATAAGCAATTCATTCAGTACTCTGCACCGAAGTTCTTCTGAAGACGACCTGTTCCCATTTCTTCTCAGATCCATAACGGCATTTTCAATATCCGAAAGATATAAAACTTCATTTCCTATGATGCCAACAACAGATTCAACAATTACCTGTGAATTGGCAACTGATGAAGCTAACAACATCCAGACAAATAATAGAAAACATAATCTTGAATTTCTTTTCATCATTAATAAGTCTTAAATTCATTTTCCTTAATCGCTTCATTATATATCCCGTTCTCAAGAGTTTTTATGAACTCTATCCGGCGATTGCTCCAGATAATTCTCTTTATGTCATCCCTGACATATTCAAAGGGCGAAACTGATCCCCTGAGCCTGTAATCATTTATTGTAACCAGAAATACTGATGCGGAGTCAGATGCCTCATAATATGAATTCCACTTCAGAAAGTTTTCCTGGTCTCCAATATTTTTATTAAGTTCAAGGACAAGCCTGTCCATGGTGATCCAATCTTCATTAAAATCATCGAACTTTTCTGCAAACTGATAGCAGAGACCCTCAAGTTCCTGCATATTTTTATTATTATCAGCCCTGGAGAGAAGCTTTATTTTGTAAATATCGGGAGTCTCAACAGGTAATTTGATAAAAAGTGCCTTTACAATATTAGAAGTAAGGATGAAGCTCTTTTCATTAGTGGCATAATAGCTCTCTAATTCCTCCTCTGAAATTGTTGTATCCATTTTACTGAGCATCATCTGTCTCTGATATTCATAAATTACCAGGTCCTCCCTTGTCTCATTAAGATGACTTTCAATTTCACTTTTCAACCCGGCAGAAAGGTTTGTTTCTGCTTTTTGAAACATTAGTGTCTTTTTTGCCCATTTGTTAATGTAATTCTGAATAACAACAGAACTATCTGTTTTTGTCACCAGATCTGATATCTGGGCAGGTATCTCATCATAATAGAGAATTGCTTTTCCTGCCCTGGCAACAGGTATTCTCTTTACTGAAGTGTTTTCGTTTTTGCACCCGGCAATCAGAATAAACACTAAAAGTATGTACTGGATTCTATTCATCATTTAGTAGTTTCTTCACTTCATTAAAAACTGATTTGTCAATTTCAACGGGATATTTATCCCTTAATTGTTTGATCCATTCATTCATCAGCTGG
>CAYPKL010000168.1:0-9063 GCA_964411285.1 uncultured Rikenellaceae bacterium | reverse complement strand
GACGCCATGCATGGCGTCGCTACATATTGTTGTTATGTGTCGTAATTGCATGGCGTCGCTACATACCGTCGTCGCAACATACCGTCGTCGCTATTTGCCGTCGTTTTACGCCGTCGCTAAATACTGTATTGATTTTTGTTTGCCCGTTTAACAGGTTTTTATAACTTTATCACAATGTATAATTATAAATAGAAATGAGCGCAGGACTAAATTTATTTTAAAAGCTGACCGAATGAGAAAAAAGACAAATGAAATAAAAAACAGAGTGAATGAATATCGTTCATTCTTGGTTGCAATCGCCTCTACGTGCTTAATTGTAACTTCTTCAGGGCAGGATATAGATGATCTGAAGCTGATGAACTATCGTCCTGTTTCAATTTACAATATACCTGTTACGTCTGTCGCCAAAGCAAAATACCCTGCAATAGATATGCATACCCATGTGTACGGCCGGACCGATGATGCTATTGCCAAATGGCTGAAAGCTATGGATGCCTGCGGAATAGAAAAAGCAATAGTCTTTACCGGTGCATCAGGGGCACGATTCGATACAATTGTAAAAATGTATGCCAGGTATGGAAACCGGTTTGAATTATGGTGCGGATTTGATTATAGCGGGTATGATAAGCCAGGATATGGCCCTGGAGCTGTTAAGGAACTGGAAAGGTGCTTTAAAAATGGTGCAAAGGGTGTCGGTGAAGTAATGTTCAAGGGTAAAGGAATTAATCCCGGATCCAAATTAGGAGTCATAATGCTCCCGGATGATCCGAGGTTTGACCTTCTCTTTGAAAAATGTGCTGAACTTGGATTACCTGTAAACCTTCATATTTCAGAGGATAAATGGATGTATGAAAAAATCGATTCAACAAATGACGGCCTGATGAATGCCTCAAAGTGGGAGATAAAAATTGAAAATGGAGCTAAAACTCATGAGGAAATGTTAGACAGGCTTGAAAATACCCTGAAAAAACATCCCCGGACTACTTTTATTGCTGCTCATCTGGCAAATTGCTGTGCTGATCTTTCAGTTCTGGGCAATTTTTTTGACAATTACCCAAATCTTTATGCTGATATTTCAGCCCGTTATGGAGAAATAGCTCCCATTCCCAAATTTGTGCACGATTTCATTGAGAAGTACCAGGACAGATTTGTATATGGTACAGATATGACTTTTAATGAAAGGATGTACAGGGTAACTTTCAGAATTTTAGAAACAGCCGATGAACATTTTTATGAAACGGAGATGTTTGGTTATCACTGGCCGTTATATGGCCTTGGACTAAGCGACAAAACATTGAAAAAATTGTATAGAGACAATGCCTGGAAAATAATAAACCGGTAATGCATTTGGGAAAAATGATTTTTGTAAACTGCCGGATTATCAGAGTTCTTTTGGTACATCTTCATGAAATCGATACCCAATTCCTGATTCAGTAATTAGCAATTTGGGTTTAGCCGGATCTTCCTCGATTTTTTTCCTGAGCTGTGCTACAAAAACTCTTAAATATTGTGTCTGTCCAACATATCCGAATCCCCATATCTCTTTAAGAAGGGTCTGATGAGTCATAACTCGTCCGGAATTTTTTGCAAGGAGTGCCAGCAAAGAAAATTCGGTGGAGGTTAATTTAAGTATTTCACCGTTTTTACGGGCAATATGATTTGGCAAATCAATCGTGAGTGTATCGAAAGTCAGATTTGAATTTTCTTCACTATCAAGGTTGTGTCTTAATGCGACTCTTATCCGTGCAAGAAGCTCGCCTGTTCTGAAAGGCTTTGTCAGATAATCATTGGCTCCATTATCGAGACCATTGATTATATCGTCTTCTGAATTTCTTACTGAAAGAATAATCACAGGTTTCTGATACCATTCCCTGAGCTTTCTAAGAACTGATAAGCCATCTTCATCCGGCAAACCCAGATCGAGTAATATAAGTGCAGGATTATGAGTAGCTGCTGCAACTATGCCTTCCCTGGCTGTTGAAGCTTCAGAAATTTTGTACCCATTAAGGTTTAAAGTAATCTCAAGAAGCCTCCTGATCTGCACTTCATCATCAATAACCAATATATAGTTGTCTGTCGCCAATTGTTAATTTTAATATAACTGTCTTTTACCCTGGTCTTTTTCAAATTTTATTGAGGATAGCAATTTATCAGGATCCCACCGAATATTATCGTTAATGTTCATTTAAAACTATCAAACTTCAAATTTAAGAGAAATACATTGATCCGTTGACCATCAGGTAATGAAAACTGATTTAGAATTAGTTTATTTCTGCTTTATAAAATCTTTATACATGTTTAAATAATCCTTATATAATCTTTATTAATTCAGTTGCATTTTTGTTCCGGTTTAAAAGGATGGAAATGAAAACAAATACTGCAAAATCGATAATGGCTCTTGCAGTTGTGCCAATCCAATCGGATGCGGCTGTCTCAAATGGTTCAATAAGTTATATTATAGGAGGATTAATTGCTCTCCTGATCCTGGGCTATCTGATTTACACTTTATTAAGACCTGAAAAATTTTAACCAGACACAATCTCTTTTCCTGAATAATATTATTTGACATGAACTATAATGTGAAAAAATATGAATGAAGCAATTCAACTGATTGCTTTCATGTTAGCCCTGGTTGCCCTGGCTCCTCTGCTTGGAAGGTATATGGCAAAGGTATTTATGGGTGAGGACCATATTATAAAGCCACTCTTCGGATGGCTTGAAAGGCTGGTTTACAGAACAACCGGAGTCGAAAGCAATGAAGAGATGAACTGGAAGAGGTATACTTATTGTCTCCTCATTTTTAATTTTTTTGGTTTATTCCTTTTGTTTCTTTTGCAGGTGTTCCAGGGGTATTTGCCACTGAATACGGAAAAATTGCCAAATGTATCATGGCATCTCTCATTTAATACAGCTGTAAGTTTCATCACGAATACCAACTGGCAGTCTTATTCCGGAGAAAATACGCTTAGTTACCTGGTTCAAATGGTGGGACTTACTGTTCAGAATTTTGTAAGTGCAGGTACCGGAATAGCTGTAGTATTAGCATTGATCCGCGGACTAACCAGGAAAACAACCGATAAACTGGGGAGTTTCTGGGTTGATCTTACGCGAAGCGTTGTATATGTTTTATTACCTCTGGCAATTATTCTATCTTTTACTTTAGTCGGCCAGGGTGTTGTTCAGACATTTTCGCATTATATTCATTCAACTACACTTCAGGGAACAGACCAGGTAATACCGCTTGGTCCGGTAGCATCTCAGATCTCAATCAAGTTACTGGGTACAAATGGTGGAGGTTTCTTTAATGCGAACAGCGCACATCCCTTTGAGAATCCGACACCTTTTACCAATTTTTTAGAAATGTTTGCCCTTATCTTTATTTCAGCCGGTTTAGTTTTTACTTACGGTTATTATGTGAAATCAAAACGTCAGGCATGGGCGATATTTATTACAATGTTTATTCTGTTTACAGCAGGCCTTTCCATATCGCTCTGGTCAGAGTACAGTCATAACCTTGTTCTTGATGTTTCGGGGAATATGGAAGGAAAAGAGACTCGTTTTGGCATTGCGAACAGTGTACTGTTCTCGGTGGTTACCACGATTACTTCCTGTGGAGCCGTGAATTCTATGCATGACAGCCTGTCTCCCTTGTCCGGAATGGTTTCGATGTTCAACATAATGCTTGGCGAAGTCATTTTTGGAGGTGTTGGTTCCGGACTTTACGGGATGGTTATTTTTATTCTTCTTACTGTTTTTATTGCCGGTTTGATGGTTGGCCGTACTCCTGAATATCTGGGCAAAAAAGTTGAAGCATTTGAAGTTAAAATGGCAATTCTTGCCGTATTGGCACCCAATATTGTTATTAAAGTTTTTTCAGCGATTGCATGTTCAGTACCTGCAGGTCTGTCGAGTCTTAGTAATGCCGGGCCACATGGGCTTTCAGAAATATTATATGCTTTCAGCTCTGCTGCGGGGAATAATGGCAGCGGCTTTGGGGGTCTCAATGCAAATACCGTCTTCTATAATCTGATGCTGGCACTTGGCATGATCATCGGCCGTTTTGGAATTATCGTTCCGGTAATGGCTATTGCCGGAAATATGGCTAAGAAAAAGATTACTCCGGTTTCTGCCGGTACATTTAAAACTGACACCTGGCTTTTTGTCTTGCTTCTTATTGGGGTCATTTTGATTGTTGGTGGTCTGACCTTTTTCCCTCCGCTCGCATTTGGACCTATTGTGGAACATTTAATAATGAATCTGGGTGTCACTTTCTAAACTTCTGACCAGCATGAAACAGATGGAGAAACAAAATATAATGCACCTGTTTTCCAGGGAAATTGCAATGCAGGCAGTAAAAGATTCCTTTATTAAACTTAATCCCGTGTCCCTGGTTAAGAATCCTGTAATTTTCATTGTGTCTATTGGTGCACTGATGACAAGTGCCATAGTAGTACTTGATATTGGATCGAACCATTTCTCATCCTTCAATTTCCAAATAACAATATGGTTGTGGTTTACTGTGTTGTTTGCCAACTTCGCCGAAGCAGTTGCTGAAGGCCGGGGAAAAGCACAGGCAGATAGTCTGCGCAAAAGCCGTACAAAAACAAAAGCCCGTAAGCTGGTTCTTAATAAAGAAGAAATTGTCTGGGCAACAGATCTGAAAAAAGGAGATATTATCACTTGTACGGCAGGAGATGTTATACCAGCTGACGGTGATGTGATCGAAGGTATTGCCACTGTAGATGAATCGGCTATTACCGGGGAATCAGCACCGGTAATCCGTGAAAGTGGTGGCGACCGCTGTGCTGTAACAGGAGGAACTAAAGTACTCAGTGACCGGATCATCATTAAGGTAATGTCGGAGCCGGGCAATACATTTTTAGATCGCATGATAGCTCTGGTTGAAGGCGCAAAACGTCAGAAAACACCCAATGAAATTGCATTAATTATACTTTTATCAGGACTTACTATTATATTCCTGTTAATTGTCGTTGCCTTGCCGGCCTATTTTAGTTATAGTTTAAAAGCTTCAGGCGTATCAGAAAATCATAATCTCACTTTACCTGTTCTGATAGCATTGCTTGTATGTCTAATTCCAACAACTATTGGAGGATTGCTGAGTGCAATAGGTATAAGTGGAATGGACAGATTGTTGCGTAAGAATGTAATTGCGACCAGTGGTAAAGCTATCGAGGCAGCAGGGGATACCGATGTTTTGCTGCTGGATAAAACCGGAACCATTACGTTAGGTAACCGCATGGCTACTGAATTCTTACCTGCTGAAGGTTTTACAATAGAACAACTGGCAAATGCAGCTCAATTGGCATCCCTTGCAGATGAAACACCCGAAGGGCGTTCAATTGTTGTTCTTGCTAAAGAGAAATTCAATATTCGCGGTCGTGATGTTCAGCAACTCAATGCAACGTTCATTCCTTTTACTGCACAATCGAGAATGAGTGGTGTTGATTTAAAAACCGATGGAGGTGCGATTCAAAAAATACGAAAAGGCTCATCAGAAGCCATTCGCACTTTTATACAAAATAATAATGGTTTTTATCCCCAGGAAATCCAGAATATTGTTTCCGAACTGGCACGAAAGGGTGCAACACCTTTAGTTGTGGCCGAAGATAAAAAAGCTTTAGGGGTTGTTCATCTTAAAGACATTGTTAAAGGAGGCATCAAACAACGTTTTGCAGAATTACGGAAAATGGGTATTAAAACTGTCATGATCACCGGAGACAATCCCCTGACAGCAGCTGCCATAGCCGCCGAAGCAGGAGTAGATGATTTTCTCGCTGATGCAAAGCCCGAAGATAAGCTCTATCGAATTCGGGAGGAGCAGGCTAACGGTCATTTGGTAGGGATGATTGGTGATGGCACCAATGATGCACCTGCCCTGGCTCAGGCTGATGTGGGCTTAGCGATGAATACCGGAACACAGGCTGCCCGGGAGGCTGGAAACATGGTGGATCTGGATAGTAATCCTACAAAACTCATTGAAGTAGTGGAAACCGGGAAGCAGTTGTTAATGACCCGTGGAGCCTTGACAACATTCAGTATTGCTAACGACGTTGCCAAATACTTTGCCATTATTCCCGCGATAGCAACATCATTGTATATCACATCTTCCGGAAAAGCTCCCTTAAGCATTCTCAATATTATGAAATTGACCACTCCTGAAAGTGCTATTTTAAGTGCAGTAATATTCAATGCCCTGATAATTATCGCTCTTATTCCGCTGGCTCTGAAAGGTGTAAAATACAGGCATATTTCGCCTAATCGGGTGCTTGCATTGAACATTATTTTTTACGGTATTGGAGGATTGATAATTCCATTTATAGGAATCAAACTAATAGATTTGCTACTGGTATTTATGCATATGGTCTAGGAAACAGGACATAAAACTATTTTGAAAAGGAGATCATTATGAAAGCTCAAACGATCATTGCAATTAAATTTCTACTGGTTATAACGATTCTGACCGGAGTTATTTATCCGTTTTTCATTACCGGCGTGGCACAACTTGCGTTTCCGGCTAAAGCGAATGGGAGTCTGGTTAAGTCGGGTGATAAAAATATTGGCTCTGAGTTAATTGGTCAGAAATTTGATAGCATTATATATTTCTGGTCAAGGCCTTCAGCCATTGACTATAACCCGATACCGTCAGGAGCCTCCAACCTCGGCCCAACTAGTGATAAGTTAAAAAAACAGGTTGCTGAAAGACGAAGGTTATTTGCGACAAATAATTCTATAGGGGATGTATCAGCCATACCCAAAGAAATGCTGTTTGCATCAGCAAGCGGACTTGATCCGCACATTTCACCTGAAGCTGCTTTTATCCAATTGAAAAGAGTAGCAATGGCAAGAAATCTTAATGAAACACAGAAGAAAAAGGTACAGCAACTCATTAAAAACAAAATAGAAGAACCTCAGTATTTTTTGTTTGGAGAACGGAGAATCAATGTATTTGAATTAAATTTAGCATTGGATAGTATCAGGTAATGAATTACGATGATAACAGACCGGATCCCGATGAACTTTTAGCTTCTTTAAAAGTCGAGGAAGAAAAAAGTAAACATGGCAAGTTGAAAATATTCTTCGGCATGTGCGCTGGTGTAGGTAAAACTTATACCATGCTTCAAACAGCGCAAGCTGAGAAGTTGAAAGGAAATGATGTTGTAATTGGCTATGTTGAAACGCACAACAGAGAGGAAACTGCCAAACTGGCAGAAGGTTTTGAATTGATCCCCCGCAAAATCTACGAATATAAATCTACTTCTGTTCAGGAAATGGATTTAGATGCTATTATTAAACGAAAACCACAAATTGTTCTGGTTGACGAACTCGCACACACCAATGCTCCGGGTAGCCGTCATACAAAAAGATTTCATGACGTTTATGAAATTCTCGAAAGCGGGATCAGTGTTTATACCACATTAAACGTACAGCACCTCGAAAGCCGTTCCGAAACCGTAGCACAAATTACCGGTATCATAGTTCGTGAAGCTGTGCCCGATGAGATTTTTGAGAATGCTGATGAAGTTGAACTGGTTGATCTGACCCCCGAAGAATTGCTTCAGCGACTTTCAGAGGGGAAAGTCTATACCTCCGAAAGGTCGAAAGAAGCCATAAAAAACTTTTTCCGGGAGGGTAATATAAACGCCTTACGTGAAATGGCATTGCGTATTGTTGCTGACAGGGTGGACAAGCAACTGCACGATTATCTGCAACACAAACATATTCGCGGCCCCTGGAAATCAGGTTTGCATCTTCTGGTTGCAGTAGGACCAAGCCCATATTCAGGTAAATTGTTGCGATGGGCTAAAACTCTTTCTTACTCTATGGGTGCAAACATTCAGGCTATTTATATTGAAACCCCTCATAAACTAACTCCAAAAGAGCGGGAACAACTTGATAAGAACATTAACCTCGCAAAGCAGCTGGGTATTAAATTCCGGATTATTACCAATAATGATATTGTAAAAGGAATTGTCAATTTTGCTCAAAAGGAAAACGTTACCCATATTATCGTTGGGAAACCACGGGTTCGCAATCTGCTTTCTTTGTTACGGCTTGGCAGATATGTAAACAGGTTGATACGGTATAGCGGAAACATTGACGTTTACATTCTTGGCGCTGATAGTCAGGCAAAGGACCGTTTTCAGTATACGGTTTCAATCCCTCCTTTTACATCAAACATCCGGCAATATCTGATAACTTCATTACTTGTTATTTTATCATCAACTATTTTCTATCTTGTAAAAGATTTTGTTGGTTATCAGGTAGTTTCATTTGCTCTGCTATTTTTAGTTTCAATTCTTGCTCTTTTTTATGGTACTGGTCCCATTTTACTTGCAGCATCCCTAAGTGCATTGATATGGGATTTCTTTTTCATTCCTCCACCATTTACATTACATATCGATAAATCAGTTGATGTGCTGATGTTAATAATGTTTTTTATCATTGCCCTTCTTAACGGAATTTTAACTTCAAGGGTTCGCCGCCAGGAGAAAAAAACCAGGATTAGGGAGGAACGAACACATGCTCTTTATCAGCTTACAAAAGAATTGACAACGGGATCAGGGCTTGATGAGGTTTCGAAAATTGCAGTCAGGTATATTCAGAAATATTTCAACTTAGATTGTGCCATTATTCTTAAAAACGATGCAAATCAACTTGATAATCAGGTACAGTATGAAACTAATATAAAACTTTCAGAGAACGAATTAAGCATTGCAGCGTGGGTTTATAAACATTCTTCCAAAGCAGGAAAATATACTGATACATTGCCTTCCTCCGATTATACATTCTATCCCTTAACCGGCAATAACTACAGCACAGGGGTTATTGCCGTTAAACATCTCAAGCCGTTTACTCAAGGTGAAGAACAATTCTGGGAGGCATTTCTCTCTCAAATATCCGGCAAATATGAGCGTGAGTTTTTGCGGGATGCTGCCAAAAAAGTATATTTATTGAATGAATCGGATAAACTCTACAAAACCCTTTTTAATTCCATTTCTCACGAATTGCGCATCCCGGTTGCAACAATTATAGGAGCAACAG
>CAYPKL010000167.1:0-3485 GCA_964411285.1 uncultured Rikenellaceae bacterium | reverse complement strand
TTCATTTTCAACATTGGGATGACCATCGGTAAATGCAAATACGATTTTGTTTTTACCATTTGATTCCACTTTCATGTAAGGCCTGCGTAATGCATAAATACGCACGGGCAAAACAAAAATCCGGCCTTTGCTCCAATTTTTCCCGAGATCATCGGAAAATGAATAGTTTGGCTTATTGTCCACTCCTCTCCAGAAAAGATAGATCCTGTTGTTTTCTTCAGTAAGAAGTACCGGGTTTACATAAGTATTTGTATTTGTCAAACCCTGGTAAGTTTCCATGTCGTTAAGAAATAGCTCCTGCTTTTCCCACGAGGTGATATCCTCTGCTTTCGTCATTGTAAACTGAAACGTAGGATTGGGACCTCCATGTTTTGTAAAGAAAACCATCAGACGGCCATCAGGCAGAAAGAGCAAAGCCGGATTATCATGATCGTCAACTTCAATTCTTTCCATAAGTGTGTAAGTAAGAATCTGTCCTGAAGAATGATCATAATAACCTATCATCACATTCCCGAAACTATCTATCCATCCCGCATAGGTTCTCTTGTATCGACCTTCATAATAAACAGCTCTCGGATCTGAAAACCAGCACCAGGAACCATCTCCGGCAAATGACATGTAGCTTTCAGAAGGACCGGCATTTGAAGTTTTAATTGAAGGTTGTATTATTTCCTGAGGAAAAATATTTGTTGAAATAATTAAAAGCCACAAAAAGGTAATTGCTCTCATAAAATTATGGGTATAAATAATAAAGCAAAGTAATTAAAATTTTACACTCAAATTTCCTGATTATATTTTCTTCCCGTCAATACAAATTGGCCACTTAAAACCGGAATTAATTTAGTTCCGGGAGTTGACACTATATGTCAGAACCGGCTTGCACAGAAAATAAAATTGACTTTGGTCAGTACAGGGTGTACCTTTGAATGTCATGGTTGGTAAACTATTAAAATTCAGGGATGAATACAATTATCGAAATGCTGGAAGTCAGTGCACAAAAGTATCCTGATAATCCATATCTTCTTGAGAAAAAAGCTGACTGTTATAAATCTACCACTTTCAGGGAAACAAAAGATCAGGCTTTTAAAATAGCAGCAGGATTGCTCTCTCTTGGAATAAATAAGGGGGACAGGATCGCGTTATTATCTGAATCTCGTACTGACTGGGTAATCAGCGAACTCGGAATATTGGTTGCAGGCGCAATTAGCGTACCGCTTTCGATCCTGCTTAAGGAGGGCACTGATCTGAAATTCAGACTCGACCATTCAGAGTCCAGATGGGTGATGGTTTCAGGCCTTCAGTATGATAAAATAAACTCAATTAAAAAGGATCTTAAGAAGCTGGAAAAAGTGATCGTTCTGGACCCCAGGGATAGTTATTCACCGGATGAAATTTATATAGAAAAGGTAAGGGAAAAAGGGGAAGAATTTCTGCAGAAAAATAATAAAAAATTCACTGAAACCGTAAAATCTATCGGACCGGATGATTATGTCAATATATGTTATACTTCCGGAACAACAGCTGATCCCAAAGGGATAATACTGTCGCACAGGAACTATACTGCAAATATTGAACAGGCACTTACATTGTTTGATGTGCCCGAATGGTGGTCAACGCTTCTGATCCTGCCATGGGATCATTCTTTCGCCCATACGGTAGGTATTTACATCATGATGTCTGTGGGTGCAAGCCTGGCTGCAGTTCAGTCAGGAAAATCCTATCTCGACAGCCTTAAGCATATACCTGAGAACATAAGGGAGATACGGCCGGTATTCCTGTTCAGTGCCCCGGCGCTTGCAAAAAGCATAAGGAAAGGGATAGAAAAAGGGATCAGGGATAAAGGACCGGCAGCTGAAATGCTTTTCGGACATGCATTAAAGATTGCTTACAGGTATAACGGCATAGGATGGGACAGAGGAAAAGGAATGAGGATACTTCTCAAACCTCTGTATAAGATTTATGATCGGATATTGTTTAAGAAAATCCGGGCCAGCTTTGGTGGAAGGCTCAGGTTTTTCATAGGCGGAGCAGCCTTGCTCGATATTGAGATACAGAAATTCTTTGCTGCCATTGGCATACCAATGCTGCAAGGCTATGGACTTACTGAAGCCTCTCCTGTAATTTCAGGAAACATGGAAAAAAAGTACAAACTTGGGTCGTCCGGCTTTGTTGTTAAAAATCTGGAATTGAAGATTTGCGATGAAGATGGCAATGAATTACCTGTTGGTAGTAAAGGTGAGATTGTTGTCAGGGGGGAAAATGTAATGAAAGGTTACTGGAAAAACGAGAAAGCCACGAAAGAGGCTATTCGTAATGGTTGGCTTTATACGGGAGATATGGGGTACATTGATAAAGACGGATTCCTGTATGTTCTTGGAAGGTTCAAGAGTCTTCTGATTTCAGATGATGGTGAAAAATACAGTCCTGAGGGTATAGAAGAGACAATAACTGACCGATCACAGCTTATTGACCAGATGATGTTGTTCAACAACCAGAATAAATATACTACTGCATTGATCGTACCAAATGCTGAGGCTCTGAGAAGAATGGCAAAAAGCAGAAACATTAGTCTGGCTGACCCGGTTGACATGGAGTCTATATTAACTGCAATTGAACAGGTAATCAAGCAGTACGAACGGGGAGGGATATATGATGATCTTTTTCCTTCAAGATGGCTTCCATCGGCCATCGCAATACTTGATGAGCCATTCAGTACTGATAACAAACAATTAAACAGTCTCGGTAAAATGGTCAGATCCAAAATTGTTGATCGACACAAGGATAAAATAGAGTTCCTTTACACTCCTGAAGGAAAGAGTATTGTAAATTCCGGGAATATTGAAGCAATCAGGAAAATATTGCATATTAGTAACTAATGATTGAATGTAATCAGTGGGATGCCCGTGTTGCAGGTACTTTATCGGCTGTTTTTTTATTTGCGATGGAATTTGTATCCTGATGTACCTGTTGCAGGGAAATTTTTATTTATATAATTCTTCGGTCAGATTTTTTAGTTTTAATTCAAATCCTGGAACAAGACAAAAAATCCCTACAAATTGTCTCAATAAGTGAGTGATTTTCTTCAAAATCCTTCCTTCTTTGATCGCAAGAAGAAGGTCTGAAAACACTTAACATACAATTGGAAGCAACAAGGGTTTAACTCTGGATTGCGGTGGTCAGTTTGAGATGGTTTACTATGGTCTGGTTTTTCCATTTAATGAAGGAATTTACTATAATTTGTATCTTTATATTAATGATCTGCATAACTGAACATTGTTTTATAAAAACCTCTGTAATTTTCATAAATTTAAAATCATACGGAAATGAAAAAAACCAGAACCGATGCGATGGGATCATCCCGTCGTGACTTCCTGAAATTATCTGCTGCTGCTGCTGTAGGTATGGGAATAACTCAACCACTTGCTTCTGCCTCCCGGATATCACAAGCAACAAGTCAGGCTACACCTGAATCAATTCAGAGCAAG
>CAYPKL010000166.1:0-7319 GCA_964411285.1 uncultured Rikenellaceae bacterium | reverse complement strand
TTTTGATATCAGAAATATAATGTTTTTCATATATTTGAAACTCATTTCTTTAACCTATTTAAAACTATGAGAAATTTTCTGAAATATACACTTGCAACGATCACAGGAATAATAATTGTGTCTGTTCTGTTCTTTATAATCATGCTGGCAGGAATCAGCGCAATGGTGGCATCAGATAAGAAAACAACTTCAATATCTGATAATTCAATACTTGTTCTTAAAGCCGGCGTTCCTATTCCCGACAGGGGCAATTCCAGCCCTTTTGCAGGTCTGGATATTGTAAATATGACAATAACGCCGGCAGCCGGATTGAATGAGATCCTTCTGAACATTAAGAAAGCGTCATCCGACAAAAAAATAAAAGGAATTCTTATCGAAAATGGCATTTTGCCATCCGGCTGGGCAACAATTGAAGAGGTCAGGCAGGCCCTTGAAAAATTCAAATCCGGAGGTAAATTTGTGATTGCCTACTCTGATTATGTACTTTTACAGCAGGGATATTACCTTTCGACTGCTGCCGACAAAATTTTTATAAATCCATCTTCAACGATCGATTTCAAGGGACTCAGCGGAGAGGTTATGTTCTACAAGGATGCCCTGGAAAAAATCGGTGTGGAGGTACAGGTTACCCGACACGGGAAATTTAAAGGCGCTGTTGAACCATTCTTATTGAATGAGCTGAGTAAAGAAAATAAAGAACAGATAAAAACCTATGTCGGATCAATCTGGAATCATGTCATTGAAAACATCTCAAAAGCAAGGGGAATAGCACCGCAGAAGCTTAATGAACTTGCTGATAATCTTGCAGGAAATATTGCATCATCTGCCCTGGAAAACAAGCTGGTTGACGGCCTTATATACCGTGATGCTCTCATTGATACGCTTAAGTTACGTTCAGATCTCACTACCGATGACAAGATAATGCTGGTTCCTATGACCAGATACACCAAAGTGCCCGATCCCGATAAAATGGTATCAGCTAAAAATAAAATTGCTGTCGTTTATGCCTCAGGAACAATTGTAATGGGCAAAGGCAATGATGATAATATCGGAGGAGATGCATTTGGGGAACTGATCCGGAAAGAGCGAAAAGACTCTTCTGTTAAAGCTATCGTATTAAGGGTTAATTCACCGGGAGGTAATGCAATTGCTTCAGATATCATCTGGAGGGAACTGGAACTTGCTTCGAAAGTAAAGCCTGTAATTATTTCAATGGGTAATTATGCTGCCTCAGGAGGTTATTTTATCTCAGCACCGGGGACAAAGATCCTTGCAAGTCCGACTACAATAACCGGATCTATAGGAGTTTTTGGACTGATCCCGAACGCTGGGAAGCTGTTTGATCAAAAGCTTGGCATTTCCACTGAGACAGTCAATACGAACAAAAACTCAGATTTCCCGTCAGTTTACAGGCCGATGACTGTGTATGAAAAAGAAGTTATGCAACTAAATGTCGATAAAATTTACTCTGATTTTATTAGCAAGGTCTCCTCCGGAAGAGATATGACCGTTCAGGCAGTTGACAGTATAGGCCAGGGAAGGGTATGGAGCGGTGTTGATGCAATACGGATCGGGCTGGTTGACGGATATGGAGGGCTGAGCGCTTCAATCGATTCAGCTGCTGCCATGGCCGGAGTAAATAAATACTCGATTGTCGAACTGCCCCTGCAGGAAGAGCCCTATGTAAAACTGCTGTCCCAGCTAAGCGGCGATATAAAAATGCGCATCCTGAAAAAGGAACTTGGAGAATCAGTAAGGTTCCTGAACGAACTTAAGGAAATAAAAGGCTTGTCAGGAGTACAGGCCAGACTTCCATATTTTATTGAGATCCATTGATCTATGCGGAAGAGAAGAAGTTTATTTTTGTATCCTCTTTCACTTATTTACGGACTGATAACTTCTTTCAGGAATTTCCTGTACAACTCAGGAATCGTACCTTCTGAAAAATTCAGCTTACCAATTATATGCGTCGGGAACATCACCGTTGGAGGAACAGGAAAAACTCCTCATACAGAATACCTTATTGACCTGTTAAGGAAGGAATTCAGGGTGGCTGTTCTAAGCAGGGGATATAAAAGAAAATCCAAAGGCTACCTGGCTGCTTCGGGTTCATCCTCTGTGACTGAAATTGGCGATGAACCGCTTCAGATGCACCGGAAGTTCCCTGATATCATGGTGGCAGTCGACAACAAACGGGTTCATGGCGTCAAAAAAATTTTGCAGGAGTCTCCTGAAACCGATCTTATTATTCTGGATGACGGCTTCCAGCACAGAAAAATAAAGCCCGGCTTGTCCGTACTTCTTTCCGATTTTAACAATCCAGTAACTGACGATTTTATGCTGCCGTACGGAAACCTGCGCGAAAGCGTAAGGAACATCCGGAGAGCTGATTTTATCATTATCACCAAATCGCCTGACAGGATTCAGGAGACAATCCGCCAGGAAATAACCAGGAAATTCGACGCAATTTCTGTTAAACCACTCCTTTTCACCGCAATTTCATACAGTGATCCGGTTCCTCTTTTTGAGGACCAGGTTTTAAACAGATGGAGCTTAAAAGATACAAATCCTGAAAACCACGGGGCTGTGCTTCTGACAGGGATAGCTGCTCCTGAACCATTAATAAGACATATTGAAAAATACTTCAGTGAAATAATCCACTTGAATTTCTCTGATCATCATTACTTTAATGAGAACGACATTCAAAGTATCAGGATGGCCTTTGTAAATCTGAAATCGCAGGTAAAGTACATCGTCACAACTGAAAAAGACAGTGTCAGGTTAAAGGAATTTGTTAATTTTGACGCTTTTATAAAGAAGTCTTTTTACTATATTCCCATTTCCATAAACTTTTTATATAACGGGAAACAGGAATTTGATAAGCTTATATCCGATTATGTTAGAAAAAATAAAAGAGACAACAGAATTTCTTAAATCAAAAGGAATAGTGAAGCCTGAAGCCGGTATTATTCTGGGCACGGGACTGGGAGGATTGACAGCTAAAATAAAGACTCTCCTTGAGATAGATTATAAGGCTATACCAAACTTCCCCGTTTCAACAGTCGAAGGCCATGCCGGAAAACTTATATACGGGGAATTCGGAGGCAGGAAAATTGTAGCCATGAAAGGCAGATTCCATTTTTACGAGGGTTATGGACCGGAACAGGTTATTTTGCCAATAAGGGTCCTTAAATACCTGGGTATCAGTCACCTTTTCCTGTCAAATGCTGCCGGAGGAGTTAATCCGTTGTTTCAGATAGGCGATATAATGATAATTTCCGACCATATAAACCTGATGACTAATCCTCTTACAGGCAAAAATGATGACAGGATAGGGCCACGGTTCCCCGACATGAGCGAGGCTTATGATAAATCAATGATTGAAAAAGCGCTTAGAATAGCAGAAAAAAACAGAATAAGAATTCATACAGGTGTTTACCTTGGAACAACAGGACCAACGTTTGAGACACCGGCAGAATATAAATATTTCAGGATAATCGGAGCCGATTCAGTTGGCATGTCGACAGTACCTGAAGTTATTGTTGCAAGGCATATGGGTCTTCCCTGTTTTGCTGTCAGTATTATTACCGACCTGGGTGTTGAAGGGAAAATAGAATATGTCACACATGATATGGTCCAGAAGGAAGCTGAAAAAGCTGAAGCCAGAATGACAACAATAATGACTGAGTTGATTTCGGCATTATAGTTTTTTACCACAAAGGTCCCCAAGGTTAACACCAAGGATCTCAAAGGATTAAAGAATTACTCTTTTTATACCATTTTTTAAGTGTTCTACATTAAAATTAGCCAATAACCCAAGCTGGCATTTGGAAAGTCTTAAATAAGTAAGTATTTGTGCCATATGTATATCACATAAAGCTTCAACTGATTTTATTTCAACTACAACACAACCTTCAACAAATAAGTCAATTCTGTAACCAACATCAAGTTTTATCTCTTTGTAAATAAGGGGCATCGCCTTTTGTTTTTCTACACTCAGCCCAGCATGAAGTAATTCGTAATAAAGACATTCCAGATAAGCAGATTCAAGCAGGCCTGGACCAAGAGAAGAATGGACTTTAAATGAACAATCCAATACAGCTTTAAAAACAATTTCATTTTTCATAAATTCAGGTTTTTCCTTTGTGACCCTTTTTTGAGCAATCCTTTGTGCACCTTAGTGGTTAAAAATAAAAATCAGCAATCTCTGACATTAGTTGGCTTATCTTTTGATGACAGTACAAACCTTTTTCCATTTATGTGTTTTACCGGTATCATCGAACACCGAAATCAGTAAAATATATATCCCTGAATTAACGAGCTTTTCATCATCTGCAGTACCATTCCAGATTATGGATGCCTCATTTCCTGCCAGCATATTATCTGTTAATTTTTTCACAAATCCCCCGGATTCATCAAAGACAGTAACCGAAACAACATTTCCGTTACCGGATAGCTTCAGATCGATAATTAGGAAATCCTCATTACCGTCATTATCCGGAGTAATTCTGGTTGATGAAAATACCACCTGATCACTGGTTACCGGATCCTCTGAAAATACCGAATTCATAAATCCCGGAGTCCCCCATCCCGAAGCTTCAGAAGCGGAATGCCATAAAGACTTATCTGTTGATAAACCGGTAGGCCTGATCCTTTCAAGGGAGATCCCTTCCACACCGCTTAGAAGAGAATAATGCATGTATTCATCATAACTAACTTCATCGATCAGATCCAGTTCCCGGTTAAAAAGGATCAGGTGTCCCCTGTCATCCGGCATAGAAGGCAGATTTGGTATTTCAAAGATTCTTTCAGAAGCTGAGGAATGATATTTTGCTGATACCAGATCCCTGTCAGTTGTAACTAAAAAATAATTACCCGGAAGCAGGCATCTGTTATCTGTTGACAAATAATATATCCCTGATGTATCACCTGTTTCTTCACTGACAGATACAAGTAAAAGCCTGGAAGCGTCAATAATTTTATCTGAGCAATTGTAGAACTCAACATAGTCGGGGTCTCCGGGTAAAGGATTAAAAAGCAGTTCATTGAACAACACCTCTCCTTCCTTTACGGTTTCCGGTATGCCGAAGTCGAATGAGCTGGTCTGCATACCGTTGCCGGCAAAATCTGTTATGTTTTTGCCGGCTGTCAGTGAATAGATTCTCCTGTTCTGAAGAGGCTCCTCCAATCTGATCGAATATTCCCGCAACAACGGATCTGTTGGCTGAATATCAACGATTCCCTTATTGTCAACCATGAGACTCTCCTTTTTATCATTCATATCAATGACTGTCTCGGAGAAATTCAACTTTACATTTAAACTGTCACCGGGAAAAACATTTGCTATCCCTGAAAAGAAATTATCATCATTATCAGCTGAAACTGAGTTACCTTTTCCCGGGGTGCCTCCCTCTCTTGCAACAGAAGCCCGCCAGTTATCTACCGTGGAAAAAGGAAATTCCTCATCAATAATCTCAAGCGACCATCCCCCTTCAGCTTTTAATATATCACCATACCATTTTGATGAATAATCCACACCATGAATCATATTCCCCGAGCTGTCCTTGATTATCAGCAGTCTGCCTCCGTCGGTAAGAGCCGGAAAAGATTTGAGACCGGCAGTTTTTCCAAGGTCTTTAAATAACAGTGTATCCTGAGCCTGACACACAATCATGTATTCTTCAGGTGCCAGTATGCCGGCCGGAAAAATGTAATTCTGATTTTCAGTAGCGAGTATCCAGTGATTTATATTAACCGGTGATTGAGTCCTGTTAAATATCTCCAGATATTCCCTGCCCGGAAGTGAAACCACAGGCAAGGGGTCAGCCATGATCTCTGAAATGATAACATCGCCAATACTTGTACCGGAAAATGAAAAATCGACCTGAACATTACGGGTGCAATTATTTGACCTGTCGCATAAGGTGTTTATCATCAGTGTATAATGAGTATTATTTACAAATTCTTTTTCAAATTGAATTTTAGCTGACAGGGAGCTAAGTTTCGTGACATTTAAAACACTGTTTACAACGCCCCGGATTGAGAAGTTCCCGGGCAGTAATGCGGTTTCAGAGAGTTCTTCATTATAAATAACTGTAATTGAATTTTTTCCCGAAGCCTCACATTTAATTATTTGCGGAGGCGTTTTATCTTCGCGGAAAATTCCTGCAATGCTAATATCATCAAACCACAAAAGTCTGTCGCGTGATGAAGTGTATTTATAGGAAATCACGAACCATCCGGTAGTAAATAACTCAGGATCGTCCCCGGAAGAGGAACATATTATGTTTCCATTTTGCCCGGTGACTTTTAAATTCCACCTTCCCTCAGGCTTTCGTTCCACATCGATCCTTGCACTCCCGGACGTTCCTATTCCTGCCTGCCAGTTGAGGCTGCTGGTGATGACCGGAATAAAAACACCATTCCTGATCTTCCATAACCGAAGGGTGTCATCTGAATTTGTCAGATTTACTCCTATGACATATCCATTAATTGTCTGACTATTCAACAGGGATACAGGATCAGAATCCGTCATCAGGTAAGCCGCCCAGGTATTTGATAAAGATGGCTCAGCTCCATGTCTGATCTTTAAACTCCATTCCACAGGACCTTCGTCGGGATGAAGATTTTTTACAGACAATCCGATCCGGTCATTTCCCGAATCAGGATTATCAAAGGTGTGATGCAGAGAAAGAGCTCCGGAAATTGAATTAGTGTTATCACTGTTCCAGTGTCTTTCAGGACTTTGAATCCAGTTTGTAATGATACCTGATTCAAAGTTTTCCATAATCTGGCCGAATGCCGTAGCAGGCATTAACAAACCCAGCAAAATAACTTTATTCATGCAGCGGGACGAATTGAAAAAAAAGTTACTTTAGACCGTTTTTTCTTAACAGTAAATATATAAAATTGCTTTATCCTTAACAAATTAAAATTATGAAAACAGCTGTTGTTGGTGCCACAGGTATGGTTGGCCGGACAATGATCAAAGTTCTGGAAGAAAGAAATTTTCCGGTAACCCAACTTATTCCGGCCGCATCGGAAAGATCAGTCGGTAAAGAGATAATCTTTAAAGGAGAAGCTGTTAAGGTTGTAAGTGTTTCAGAAGCTGTCAGGGAGAAGCCTGTTTTTGCAATTTTTTCTGCCGGCGCTTCAGCATCAAAGGAGTGGGCCCCGGTGTTTGCTGAAAATGGAATCATTGTAATAGATAATTCATCGGCATGGAGGATGGATAAGAATGTCCCGTTAATTGTTCCGGAGATCAACAGTCATGTTATTAATAAGGGCGACAGGATAATCGCAAATCCAAATTGCTCGAC
>CAYPKL010000165.1:0-2627 GCA_964411285.1 uncultured Rikenellaceae bacterium | reverse complement strand
CGAGAACCCCGAGGGCGAGCCCGAAGTGTTCTCGGCCGACGAAGCGCCCGCGGCCCCGCCCAATCCGGACGATCCCGGACAGGAAACCTCCTGAGGCCGTCCGCGAAAGAATTCGTTCAATCCCCTCCGGCCCGAAGCCCCGCCCGGGGACGCACACAGGGGCCGGACAAACCTGACCAAGGTCCCCTGAAGCCCCCCGGCCGCGCGGTCCGAGTCCATGTGCCGCCGATCCTGATCAGCCTCGCCGCAGTCGCTGTTCTCGGATGGGCGCCCCTCGACAGAACCCTCTTCAAGGACATCCCCTCGAACGACCCCATCCGGGAGATCGTCCAAACCGTGCTCGGCTCGAGGTTCTTCTCCATGCGCGACGGCTTCCCGGGCAAGGAGTGGAGCGAGGGCGGCTACGGCGCCGCCTGGGAGCGGGCCCGTCAGTACTTCCCGGGGAAGACGTATTACGTCGTGCCGGGGACCTTCTTCATGACCCACGGCTTCGACGCGGACGGCCGGCTGTTCATGGAGATCCACGAATCGGCCTACCTGAAGCTTTGCGTCGGGAACAGGCGGACCTTCACTCCGGGCTCCATCGTCGCGGCCTACGGACGCATGCGGGAGCCGACGGCCGGACCGGAGGCAGCCGCCTTCAGGGAGAAGCTGGGACGGCTCGAGCCCTTTTTCAGCGACGAAGAAGCCCATCGCGGCCTCCGCAAAGCGATGGGCGAAGATCTCTACCTCGGGCTCCTTAAGAGCCTCGGCGAAGAGGATTACCACATGATCGCCGGCGGGTTCATGCACGAGGGCATGCACGCCGGATTGGACGACGCTCTCGTCGCCCGGCTCCAGGCCGAGTTCTCGGCCGGGACGCGGCCCGTCCAGTGGGACGAGCTGCGCGCCTTCATGGCCGAGATCGGTTACCACGGACCCTACGACCGCTGGGCCGCGGGCGACATGGCCGGCCAT
The DNA here is from genome assembly GCA_964411285.1 of uncultured Rikenellaceae bacterium. GTDB lineage: Bacteria > Bacteroidota > Bacteroidia > Bacteroidales > VadinHA17 > LD21. Next base: position 1,670 of record CAYPKL010000165.1, on the reverse strand, counting down.
TGGCGGCGGGTCGAGAACCTGCTTGGCGAGCTCGAGGGCCTGAGGAAAAGGCCAAGCCTCCGCCCGGGCTCCGACCAAGCCAGGTTCGATAAGACCAGGGCCCAGGCCTGGGCTTTGGCTGCCCTTATCCGCCTCCGCACGCGGGAGATCTGGCAATCAGCCCGGCGCATGCAAGACCTCTCCGTGAGCTTCCGGAAGGATTATGTCGGGAACACCCCTTCGACGGAGATCGGAGAGCTGCTGGCGGGACTCGAGCGCGACACGGCCGGCTTCGTCACGGCCGTGGGTGAGGCCGCCCAGGCGACGGAGCTCGCCGTCCGGGCCCTCGAAGAGGTCCTGGACACCTGGGGCGAGTGGGCGGAGGGCCGGCGGCCCTTCCCGCCTCCGGTCACGGACTCTCAGGCCGCCGTCAAACAAGTCAAGGGGATCCTCTGGCCGGAACCCGCCGTGGACGCGGCGGCAGCCCTCATGAAGAAGGCGACCGAGGCTCTCGAGAAGGAACGGACGCCCGTGTGAGCAGGCCGTCCAAGCCCCATGTCTTTTCGGCGGCCAGATAGCGCACCGGCTTCTTCGGCGGGACGAACGACATGGCCCGCTCCGCGAAGGCGGTGATGGACAGGGCCGGATTGACCCCCAAGTTCTCCGGGATCTGGGACCCGTCGCAGACGATCATCCCCTCGTAGCCCCTGACCCTGTTCCGCTCGTCAATGACGCCTTCCTCGGGCGTCGGGCCGAACGAGCAGCCGCCCAGAATGTGGGCCGTGATGGGCGCGCCCACCGTGACCTCGGTGATGACGTTGGCCGCGCCGCCGCCCGTCCGGGCGGCCATGCGCCGGGCGAAGTCGTTCCCCGGCGGATACCAGGACGGGTGCTTGGAGCCGCCTCCGCGGGCCGTCGCCAGGACGGTCACGAACGGGAAATACCAGGGGCGGCGCCTGGTCAAGTGGAAGTGATTGTCGACGGTCTGCATGACCAGAAGGATGACGGTCTGCCGGGCCCACCCGGCCGGGTTGCGCATACGCAGGTTGCGGACGGGGTGGCCGATCTCGTTGCCGAGCCAGCGCAGGATCCGGGGGATCCTTTTGCCGCCGTCGGTGAAGGCGGCGACAAAGGCGCACATGGCATCGTGCCCCTCGCCGAAGCGGACGGGCTCGAGGTGGGTCTCCTCGTCGGGATAAACGCTCGAGGTGATGGCGACGCCGCGGGTAAAATCCGTGTCCTTGGCGAAAGAGCGCACGCCGAGCATGGTCTCACTGTTGGTCCGGGCGTAGCGCCCGAGGTGTTCGGACAGTTTCGGCAGGCGTCCCTTGCGCCTCATGTCGAGGAGCAGGGTGTTCGTGCCCAGGGCGCCGGCGGCGATGACCAGGTTCCTGGCCCGAAAGACGAGGCCGCGGCGGCCGCGCAGGAGCCCGGTCGTCTTGCGCGTCCGGACGAGGTAGCCTTCGCCGCCGTCGGGCGAGAGCGGCTCGATGTCGATAACCTTGTTCTCGGCGAAGACGCGGGCGCCGAACTTCTCGGCGAAGTAGAGATAGTTCTTGTCCAAGCTGTTCTTGGCGTCCTTGCGGCAGCCGGTCATGCACTCGCCGCAGAGCTCGCAGCCGATGCGGTCAGGCCCCTCGCCTTCGAAATAGGGGTCCGCGGCCGGCTCGCCCTCCTTCCCGAAATAGACC
>CAYPKL010000164.1:0-20092 GCA_964411285.1 uncultured Rikenellaceae bacterium | reverse complement strand
GAAAACAGGAATCTGGAAGCCGGAAAGTACGGCCGGGATTCTTTATTGCGAATAAACGGAGTCTATTCTGACAGCGAACTTGAAATATCAAAGCAATCATTACTGCGACTTAACATCGAACTCCAGCAGGTGCGCCTTGATCATGCAGAAAAATCTATAGGGCTTGCAGAAAAAAAACAACTTCTTCAGGATTACAAAATCAAGAGGGTGGAAGAGAAAGAGAAGTACTTTTCAGCTATGAACGAATCATTTCTGAATCTGAAAGCCCAGTTGACAATCTGGGAAAACATCTATTTGCTTGTTTCTCCTGTTGACGGTATTGTTTCTTTTACAAAATTCTGGAGTGAAAACCAGACTGTGGCTAAGGATGAGCCTGTTCTGAGCATCATTCCACACGATTCAGGTGATTTTATCGGAAGGATCAGCCTCAAGATGAACCGCTCAGGTAAGGTGAAGACCGGTCAGACAGTAAATATTAAATTCAGCAGTTATCCGTTTCTTGAATATGGGATGGTGAAGGGCATTGTGAAATCAAAATCACTGGTTCCTTCAGGTGTTTTTTATGTTTTAGAGATTGACCTGCCGGACGGGCTTACAACTCTTTACGGTAAAAACCTTGAATTTACCCAGAACATGCAGGGTACCGCTGAAATAATCACTGACGATTTACGGCTTCTGCAGAAAATCATCAATCCTTTCCGGTACCTGATCTCAAGGAACCGAACATGATGAACTATTCAGGTTTGTTTTCGCCGTCAAAAATTTAAACTTAAACAGCCTTACATATTCCAGATATATTATTTCCCGGTGTCATCAGATGGCCGGAGCAGTATTAATTTTTGTAAAACTTTGAGTATTAACAAATATTTCAATATTTTCGTAATCTGAAAAATCCATAGCAAATATGGAGTGGTTTTGTATTTAAGATATTGTACCTTAAAGGATTGAATATGATTAAAGAAAATCCGGAAGAACCTGTTCGTGAAGAACAAAACGGAGCAATTGAAGATGCTGCCGGTACTGAAGAGACTATAAAAGCTGCTGAAGCAGAAGAAACCGAAACAATTACCGAAGGTATTGCAGAGGAACCTGAGGCTGAAGCCTCCAAAGAAATAGAAGAAATTCAGACAGAAAAGGAACCTGAAATTTCGTCCAGGAAAGCTTATGATCCACCTGATGAACTTCATGTTCTTGAAGATATTGAACTGCCTCCGGTTGATTATTCAGGATATTCCAAAGCAGAACTGGTTGAAACTCTAAGTCTTATTATTGAGAACAGACCTCCATCCGAAATAAAAGATGATGTTGAAAGGATCCGGGGCCTCTTTTACAAAAAGTTGAAACTTGAATCGGAAGAAAGAAAAGCAAAGTTTCTGGAGGGTGGAGGGAAAATTGAGGATTACAAGATCTGGGTTGATCCCATGGACTACAGGGTTAAAGAACTTGTTGAAAAGTTCAGGGAGAGAAAGAACGACTATAATAAGGTTCAGGAAGCTGAAAAATACGAAAATCTTAAGAAAAAATATGATATAATTGATAAGATAAAGGATCTTGTCAACAGGGAAGAATCTATTAACAAAACCTTTCATGAGTTCAGGACTCTTCAGAACGACTGGCATTCAGTTGGTGTTGTTCCGCAATCCTCACTCAAGGACCTCTGGGAAAATTACCATCATACTGTCGAACTCTTCTATGATTATATAAAGATCAATAAAGAACTCAGAGATCTTGATCTTAAAAAGAATCTTGAGCTTAAAGTGGTACTTTGTGAAAAAGCCGAGGAACTTTTACTTGAGCCAAATCCGATAAACGCATTCCGGATCCTTCAGGATTTTCACAATCAATGGAGAGAAATAGGTCCTGTACCGCAGGAATCTAAAAATGAAATATGGGAGCGATTCAAAGAGGCTACCTCTCAGGTCAATAAGAGACATCATGAGTATTTTGAGAAGCAAAAGGATGATCAGAGAAAAAACCTGGAGGCAAAAATCGCATTATGCGAGGAAGTCGAAGCCATTAATGTGCTGGAGATAAATAATTTCAGGGACTTTGATGAAAGAGCAGATAAAATTGTCTCCATGCAGAAAATGTGGAGGACACTGGGGTTTGCTCCTAAAAAGCAGAATAATAAGGTTTACCAGAGGTTCAGGGAAGCATGTGATACTTTTTTTGAGAAGAAAAGGGGTTTCTATGCTGATAATAAAGAGACACAGTTAACCAATCTTCAGTTAAAGAATGAATTATGCATTCAGGCAGAATCGCTGCAGGAAAGTACTGACTGGAAAACAACCTCTGATGCATTAATTAAGCTTCAGCGGGAATGGAAGGACGTAGGACCTGTTCCAAGGAAGCAATCTGAAAGAATATGGAAGCGGTTCCGGAAAGCCTGCGACCACTTCTTTAATAAAAAAGCGGAATTCTTTGCAAGTCTGGATACTTCTTATGAAGACAACCTTAAAGCAAAGATTGCCATTATCGAAGAACTTGAGAAATTCGAACCGGGAACAAACGTTCAGATCGCTTTTGACAGGCTTAAAGACCTGCAAAGAAAGTGGACAGAAATAGGCTTCGTGCCATTTAATAAAAAAGAAGAGATAACCAACAGGTATAGAAGCGCCCTCAATAAAGAGTTCGATAAACTGAAAATTGCTGATGAAGATAAAAGCATCCTCAAGTACAGAACAAAACTTGACAACCTGAAATCGAATCCTAAAGCGTCAAGAAAGGTGAGGAATGAAAGGGACAAATTCTTTACTAAAATCAAACAGATGGAGAGTGATATTGTCCTGTGGGAGAACAATATCGGATTTTTTGCCAAATCGTCCAATGCCGATACAATGATCAAAGAGGTTAAGGAAAAGATTGAGAATGCCAGGAAGATGATCAAAACTCTTGAAGAAAAAGTTAAGATGATAGATCTTTCAGGTCTTGACGATTAATAATCTGAAATGCAGGTTTACAAAAAAATAAATTTACCGGAATTGGCTGAGGTTAAATATGTGTTTGTTACAGGAGGAGTGACCTCCTCCCTGGGTAAAGGAATTATTTCTGCCTCCCTGGCAAAATTACTTCAATCCAGAGGATATTCTGTTACAATTCAGAAGCTGGATCCTTATATAAATGTCGATCCGGGAACCCTTAATCCTTATGAACATGGGGAGTGTTACGTCACTCTCGACGGTGCAGAAACTGATCTGGACCTTGGGCATTATGAAAGATTCCTGAATGTTCCAACCAGCCAGGCAAATAATGTAACAACCGGAAAAATTTACCAGACAGTAATCAACAAAGAGAGGAAAGGCGATTACCTTGGCAAAACTGTCCAGGTCATACCACATATTACAGATGAAATAAAACGAAGAATAAAGCTGGTCGGATCAGGAAATAAATTTGACATTGTAATTACCGAGATAGGAGGAACGGTCGGTGATATTGAATCTTTACCATATATTGAGTCGGTGAGGCAATTGAAATGGGAAATGGGATCACAGAACTGCATTGTTATTCACCTGACGCTGGTTCCATACCTGTCAGCTTCCGGCGAATTAAAAACTAAACCAACGCAGCATTCAGTAAAAGAACTTCTTGAAACCGGGATTCAGCCTGATATTCTGGTACTGAGAACTGAAAGGAACCTGACTGCTGATATTAAAAGAAAAGTTGCCCTGTTCTGTAACGTGGATGAAAGTGCGGTTGTTGAATCCGTCGATTTATCCACAATATATGAAGTGCCTATTAAAATGCTTGAGGAAAAGCTCGATCATACTGTATTAAAGAAACTTAATCTTCCGATTGACGTAGAGCCTCCGCTGACCAGCTGGAGAGAATTTCTGACACGCCTTAAAAATCCAAAGCACTCTATCCGCGTAGGATTGGTAGGTAAATATGTTGAACTGCCTGATGCATATAAATCAATCTCAGAATCATTTATACACAGCGGGGCAATGAATGAATGTGCGGTCAATGTGGAATTCATTCATTCTGAAGAAATAAACGAAGAAAATATTAACGAACGGCTTAAGGGTCTTCAAGGAATACTTATTGCTCCCGGATTTGGATCGCGGGGAATTGAAGGTAAAATATCAACTGCCAGGTATGCCCGTGAAAATAATATACCTTTTCTTGGTATCTGTCTTGGGATGCAATGTGCCGTTATTGAATTTGCCAGAAATGTTTTGCATTTTGAAGGTGCTCATTCAACTGAAATCAATCATAAAACCAAATACCCTGTAATTGATCTGATGGAGGAACAAAAGAGCATTATTGACAAGGGGGGAACTATGAGGCTGGGAGGTTATAAATGCATTATCAATAAGAATACAAAAGCTTATGAGGCATATGGCATAACCGAAATAACTGAAAGACACAGGCACAGATATGAATTTAATGACAGGTATTATGATGATTTCGCGAAAAACGGTATGACGCCGGTAGGAATAAATCCTGATTCAAACCTGGTGGAAATTGTTGAAATACCTTCTCACAAATGGTTTATCGGTGTACAGTTTCACCCTGAATACAGCAGCACAGTGATAAGCCCTCATCCGCTTTTTGTAAGTTTTGTAAAAGCATGTATTGAATAAATAATCTTTAGATATTTTTTACTATCAAAATAACGAATGGATAAAAACACTATAATTGGAATTGTTCTGATATTCGCGATTTTTATTGGGTTTAGCGTTTACAACAAAAACCGCCTGAACAAATCTTATGCAGAAATAATCGAGGTAGCAGACTCTCTTTATGCAGCCGGCGATACTGAGAATGCCAGGGCGGAATACATAAATGCATTGAGGTTTAAGCCCAATGAGCCTGCAACTGTGGCAAAAGTAAACGAGCTAAACCGCACTATGGGTTTAACTGGTCAACCGGAAAAAGCAGATTCATCGAAAGCTCAATCCAATATACCAGTGACGCCCGAAAAATCAACTCTCCTGAATACCTCTGACTCAAGCCAGTTTGGTGCTTTTGGCGGGGCAACCACCGGAGATACAAGTTTCATTACACTCGAAAACAATAAGATCAGGTTACAAATTTCACCTAAAGGCGGAAGGGTATATTCAGTCCGTCTCAAGGAGTACAGGACTTACGATTCCCTTCCGCTTATACTTTTCTCGGGAGATTCAACAGTATTTGGTTTTAATTTCTATACTACAGATAACAAAGCTGTTCAAACTAACGATCTATACTTTAAACCTGTATCGGAAAACAGATTTTTTGAAGTTACAGATCAACCTCAAAGCGTCCAGCTAAGGCTGATGGCAGGAGCGGATAAATATATTGAATATAAGTACACGCTTGCTCCTGATAAATATATGGTTGATTTTGATGTGACCTTTAAGTCGATGAACGGCATTATAGCATCAAATCTGAATAGCCTTACCCTTGATTGGAGAATGTATTTACCCCAGCAGGAAATGGGAAGACAGAATGAGGAGTTTTACACTACAATAAAGTATAAGTATTTCCAGGATGACGTGGAGGGGATGAAGCTGAGGCAGCAAAAGGATGTTGAGAAAAAAGATATACCTACAAAGCTGAGCTGGATCGCATTTCAGGATCAATTCTTTTCTTCAGTGCTTATCAGCAAGGATTTTTTCCTGAACGGTACTGTTTCATCGACTAAAACCCCATCCTCGGAAGATTATATAAGATATTATACTTCTGAGGTTGGTGTGCCTTTTAATCCCGGTCAGGAGTCTGCCATCGGAATGAAGCTTTATTATGGTCCGAACCATATTTCAACTTTAAGAAAAGAGGGACTTCAGCTTGAAAAGCTCGTTTTCCTTGGAAGAAACATAATTGGCTGGATCAACAGGTTCATCATAATTCCTGTTTTTAACTGGCTTGAAAAATATATTGCCAGTTATGGTATAATAATCCTGATTCTCACTATTCTAATAAAAATAGTGCTCTTCCCGCTCACTTTCAAATCATATCAGTCACAAGCTAAAATGCAGGTCCTTAAACCATTGGTTGACGAGCTTGGTAAAAAATTTCCGAAGAAGGAAGATGCAATGAAGAAACAGCAGGCAACAATGGATCTCTATAAACGGGCAGGAGTAAATCCGATGGGAGGATGCCTTCCCATGCTTCTGCAGATGCCGATTCTGTTTGCCATGTTCAGGTTCTTTCCTGTGTCAATTGAACTACGACAGGAACATTTTCTTTGGGCTACCGACCTTTCAACCTATGATTCAATACTCACACTACCGTTTAAGATCCCTATGTACGGGGATCATGTCAGCCTTTTCACTCTGCTTATGACCGCTTCAACTCTTCTCACAATGAAAATGACCGGTTCATCTCCCGGCCAGGATCAACCCGGGATGAAAGCAATGATGTATATGATGCCTGTGATGTTTATGGTAATGCTGAATAATTTCTCATCAGGCCTGACATATTATTATTTTCTTGCCAATATCCTTACCTATTTCCAGAACCTGTTATCAAAGAGATTTATTGATGGCGATAAAGTTTTGGCTACACTTGAGGAGAATAAAAAGAAACCCATGAAGAAATCTAAATGGCAGCAAAGACTCGATCAGGCTGCAAAGCAAAGAGGAATTCAACCCTCTAAAAGATAGGATTTCTAACAGCTTAATTTTACAGAGAGAATTCAATTCAGCTAAATTAGTTGGATTGAATTATTTTTGTTAATTATCATTAATATAGTGCTTCACCCAAAAAAATACTTTATTTTAGTATTCCAAAATACGGGGAAATGGGGAAAAAAGTCAAGAATAAAGATATTGCTGAAAAACTCGGCGTGTCAGGTACGTTGGTATCATTAGTCCTTAACAATAAGGCTGATCAGCATGGAATCAGGAAAGATACACAGGAAAAGGTGCTCATCCTGGCCAGACAATTGGGGTATTTCGATCTTCTAAAAGAAAAAACAGAGAGTTTCCCGATTGAAGATAAACCCGGAATAATAGGAATGATTGTTCCTTCAACCCGCGATACTTTTATCTATGAGCTGATTCCGTTTCTTCAAAAAGCTTTTTCGAGTATCGGAGTGGGCTTTTCTTTGATTACAAAAGATCCCGACGATGACAGGTATAACCGGCTTATTGCCTCCTTCAGGAAATTTTACAGCGGGTTGATCCTGGTTGGTGAAGCGGCTGATGATTTTACAATCCGTTCTCTGAGAGCTACGGGTTATCCATTTGTCCTCCTTGAGAGATCTTTAAACCAGATGCGTTTGAACACAGTTTGCTCAGATATGAGTGAGGGCGCACAACGTGTTGTAAACCACATTCATAAAATCGGGTACAAAAACGTTCTTATTGTCACTGAAAAAAATTCCCTGCACAAAGACTTACCAGTCATCGAACTCCTTAAAGATGCTATAAAAGAAAAGGAAGGAATGAATAAACCGGTAATTCTTGAGCTCGATCAGATTAATTTTGGGACCGGAATTGAATTCGCACAGATCGAGAAGTACCTTCGTCCTCCATTCAGCAGCGAGATAATGATCGCTCTTCATGCCGAGACAGTTTACCAGGTATTGTTAACTTTCAGGCGAAAAAAAGTCAGAATACCTCAGGATATTGCTCTGATTTCCATGGAAGAGGGAATAGGATTTGATCTGATGTACACCCCTGTTACCTGCCTCAGAAAACCATTAACAGGCATAGCTCTGAAAGTGGCAAATATGATATGGACAGAAGTAAAGAACTCGGGAAGAAGTAAATATAAACGGCAGGTAAACATTTCCCCGGAATTGATAATAAGGAATTCCTGCGGAACCATCTAAATAAACCTTTAGATGAAGATATCTGAATTCCTGCTGATAACCATTCCATTTATCCTCCTGACGGGTTGTTCAGAGAAGCATCTTATTACAGATAAAGAATACCTCCGGACAGTAGATATTAGCTTCAGAGAAAAACAGCAAATGGCATCTAATCGTGAAGATGCACTTTTTAATGTGTTTGACCTGCGCCTTTCCATACCGCAAAATGAATCACTTAAATTCCTGTTTGCTTTCATGCCCCTGAGTGATCTGGCTGACTATTCAGGCGATTTTTTTCTTGCAAATGCAGATATTGCTCTTAAAACAAGGCTGACATCTCCATGGGGGAAAAACATTCCGGAAGGTATATTCCTTCATTATGTTCTTCCTCCCAGAGTGAATAATGAAAATCTTGATTCATTCAGAATTGTTTATAATGAAGAAATCTCACGGCGAATCTCCGGGCTTGGTATGAGGGAAGCTGCACTGGAAATAAACCACTGGTGTCATGAAAAAGTAACTTATCAGCCATCCGACATCCGGACATCCGGTCCAATGAGTACTATATTATCAGCAAGGGGAAGATGCGGGGAGGAATCGACTTTTACTGTCAGCGCTTTGAGAGCGGCTGGCATTCCAGCCCGCCAGGTTTATACTCCACGATGGGCTCATTCAGATGACAATCACGCATGGGTTGAGATCTGGAGCGAGGGCAAATGGTATTATATGGGGGCCTGTGAACCTGAGCCTCAACTCGATTTGGGATGGTTCACAGAACCCGCCAGAAGAGCCATGCTGATTCATACCAAATCGTTTGGAGCCGCTTATGGAAATGAGAATACAATTACCTGCTCCCGGAATTACTGCGAAATAAATGACCTTTCAAAATATGCCGTTACAAAAAAAATCTGTGTTAAGGTAACTGACAAAGATGATATCCCGGTAAGTAATGCTTCCGTTGAGTTTCAGTTGTATAATTATGCCGAATTCTATCCCCTGGCAACAGTTACAACAAACGATTGGGGAATCTGCTGTTTTGAAACAGGGCTGGGTGACCTCCTTGTATGGGCAAGAAAAAATGAACATTTTAATTTCAGAAAGATTTCAGTTGCCGAAACCGATACCGTTTTGTTAAAGCTCGACAGGGCAGCAGCTGGCAGCTATAGTGAGGATTTTGACCTTAAAGTGCCAATTTTAAGATCTCCGCTGGAAGGCCCTGCTTCTGACGTTATCAAAAAGAATTCAGAGCTTTTAAGTCGCGAAAATGAACTTCGTCAGACTTATATTAATTCATGGATAAAACCTGATGAAATTGAAACTCTGGCAGTTCAGAAAAATATTGATCCTGTTTTGTTAAAAGACCTGTTTGCAAAAAGTATGGGTAATTACAAATCCATTAAATCGTTCCTTTCAACCGGCACTGACCAGGATCCCGACCTTGCACTGTCGCTCCTTGGCGCTATTTCAGAGAAAGATCTTCGCGATACAAAAGCCGCTATCCTTAACGACCACCTTAATAACTGCAATAATCCCCTTGGCTTAAACACAAAAGATGAATTATTTGTGAAGTATGTACTAAATCCCAGGGTATCTAATGAAATGCTCACATCATATCGTGAATATTTCAAATCAGCGTTCTCCTCTGATTTTGAATCGGAAGCCTTGAAAGATCCTGCAGTGATTATAAAGTACATCGATGAGACAATTAAAATCGCAAACGAGGAAAATTACTATAAGACACCGCTGACACCAAAAGGTGTTCATGAGCTTAAGCTGTCAGATACGAAATCGCGTGCAATATATTTCATTGCAATATGCCGTACAATGGGTATTCCGGCACGACTTGAACCGGGAAGCAATGTTCCCCAGTATTTTTTTAAATCTGCCTGGAACGATGCTTATTTTTCGGATGAGAGCATTCCCTCAGGAGTGAAGGGCTTTCTGAAAATATCTTCGGAAGAGAAGAATCCTGTTCCTGAATATTATCTCCATTTCACAATTGCAAAGTTTGAAAACGGCCGTTACAACACTCTTGAATATGATTACAACAGGCGCATTACCAATTTTAAGGAAGAATTGGCGCTGACACCGGGACACTACATGATAGTAACAGGCAACAGACTGGATGACAGGGAGATATTGACAAAACTATCTTTCTTTGACCTGACAGAAAACCAGCATTTACCGGTCATATTGGACCTGAGAAAAGAAACCCGGCCTGCCGAAGTCTTAGGTAATATTGATATGAAAAAACTACTGGATGTGTTGAACCTTAAAAAAGTTCCTTTTAGTGCGACTAACGAAAATGGCTTTGTCCTTGCTGCTATTGAACCGGAAAAAGAACCGTCAAAACACATTTTGAATGATCTGCCGCTGCTTAAAGCCGAGTTTGATTCCTGTGGAATAAGTTTTATTTTCTTTTCTGCCGACTCTCTTTTCGATCCTCTGAAGATTAATAACAATAAAAGATTGCCATCAAGATCCATTTCCTGTTATGATAAGGATCTGCAAATCCTGAACAGCCTCATTGATAATAAGAGCTTATCTTCAGGAAGTCTCCCATTGATAATTCTTACTGATTCCGGGGGCAATATTCTTTACCATTCAACCGGATACAGGATAGGTATTGGTGAACAGATACTAAAAAGGATCAGGAAATAAAATCAAAAGTATTTTCCAATGAATGGTAGAGTCTTTTATAAACAACTGTTAATATCTAAAGTTGTTGCCGACTAAAATTTACTTACCTTTGTTTTGAAATGGTGTTATAACGAAACAGTTTCGTTATAATGAAAAGGGAAAGCGGTTTGAATCCGCTACAGTACCCGCTGCTGTGATGCCTGATCGCGCTTTGCGTGATGATGGTTTTAAAAAATACCTGCCACTGTCCCGGTTTCTTGGGATGGGAAGGCTTTTTAAAACCGGGACAAGTCAGAAGACCTGCCAGATAAATACTATAGTTCAAAGCTTTCGGGAAAAAAAGCACAGAATCACCTCTGATTCCAGATCTTACATTCCCGGCAGCTTAAAATAAATGCTGACTTTGAAAAAAATTGTTCTGTATAGTGTGTTATTAATTACCCTGAATCTTCAGGGACAGATATTTTCTGATAAAGACACTATTCAGATCAAAGAGGTTGTCATCGCCGGAAAACCACTTGAGAGAGTTTTCTCCGCTTCCGGGACTGCAGTAATTGATTCCTCCATTATTTCAGATTATAATCATCAGACTCTGGCTGATCTTATTTCAGATAATTCAACAATCTATATTAAATCCTACGGCCCGGGTGGAATAGCTTCGCCTTCCTTCAGGGGAACACCTGCAGGTCATACCCTCATAGCATGGAATAACATAAACATAAATAATCCAATGCCGGGACAATTCGACTTATCGCTGGTTCCGGCCGGTTTTATTGACGAAGTGAAAATCTTTTATGGCAGTAGTTCCATGGAAGTAAGAAATGGAGGTTTTGGAGGAATCATAAACCTTGAAACAAAACCAGAGTGGGACAAGAACAATTACCTTTTAATCAATCCCGGTGCAGGCAGCTTTGGAAGATATTCAGGATTGGTAAAGTTTAAAACCGGGAACAACAGATTTCAATCTTTTACAAAAGCATTTATTCAAAGCTCAGAAAACAACTTCAGATTTCTTAATACTGCAAAAAGTCCTGTGCCGGAATGGGAGAGAAGGCAGAACAGTAAGGTTATGCAGAAAGGTTTTATCCAGGAACTCTATTTAAAAAATACTAAAAACAGTGTTTTGTCCGGTAGATTCTGGTACCAGTCAGCAGATAGAAGCCTGGCTGTTCCTATTACTGTTGAGCCACTTAGTTCATCTGAAAAACAGTATGATGAATCATTCAGAAGCATGCTTGATTTTGAGACCTCAAGGCATAATACCAATTTTAAGATCACAGCTGCTTTCCTTTACGATAAACTTAATTATCTCAATGAATCAGCTTCTGTCGATTCCAGAAATAAATCGCGCGATATAATTGTTAAAACAGAAATTACTACACCTCTTGGTCCAAAAACACGAATTACAATTGACCTTGCAGAAGAGGTAAATTTTATAAAATCAAATAATTATCTTCAAAAATGTCTCAGAAACACCACAACAGCAGGTATCAGATCAGAGACTATCCTGAATAACTGGCTCGTCGCAGGGATATTATTGCGCGAAACCATTGCTGATGAAAAAATTCTTGTCCCTGATTTTTCTGTCTCTGCAGACTTCCGACCCTTTCCGGAAAAGGATTACTTTGCTAAACTTAATTTCTCAAAGAATTCCAGAATACCAACTTTAAATGATATGTACTGGTCGCCGGGTGGTAACCCGGATCTTAGAAATGAAAACGCCTTTCTTTCGGAAATTAGCTGGGAAATGACAGAGGATATCTCTTCGTCACTTAAAATTAAAAGTGAATTTGCATTTTTTAAGAGCTTTATTAATGATCTTATTCAATGGCATCCAGGCGAAAGTTCATTCTGGATAGCTGATAATCTTAAAAAAATAGAGACTTCTGGTTTTGAACCGGGGTTAAGTTTAATTTATAATACTTCCGGTTTAAAGGTGTTATTAAAAGCCGGCTATGCATTTACAAAAGCCATATCGTCTGATTCAGAAAATACAAATAATTCATCAGATGGAAAACAAATAATCTATGTTCCTGTAAATAAATTAAATACAAATCTTAAATTGAAATGGGAACATTTTTATTCCGGCTTCAGTACATACCTGGTCAGCCGCAGGTTCCTGACCGCTGACAACACCCAGTATCTTCCGGGTTACACTTTCAGTGATCTTGATTTTGGCATGACCCTGAATTCAAATAAATCATCGTGGGATATTAATTTCTCTGTCGATAACCTTTTCAATATAAGCTATCAGAATGTTGCATGGTATCCCATGCCCGGCCGTTCATACTCATTATCAGTAATATTCATTTTATCCAGATAGAAAATGACAAAAAAAATATCCTTTTCCGCTTTAATTGTCCTGCTGATTATTTTCACTTCCTGTGAAAAAGATCCTAACCCTGTTATAACAGGTATAACTGATTCATATTTATCCGGAAAAGGAGCATTCATCCTGAATGAGGGGAATTTCAGGGCTGGGAACGGATCTCTTTCCTTCTTCTCCTGGGACTCCTCGAAAGTATTCAATCATGTCTTTCTCGATGTTAATGATAAACCACTGGGGGATATACCTTATACAATGAATATTCTGAATGAAAAAGCTTATATCCTTGTCAATAATTCAGGTAAGATAGAAGTGGTAAACAGCTCTACAATGAAATCGATAAAAACGATAAATAAAATCAGGTCACCACGTTATATTTCATTTGTTACCTCAGTCAAGGCTTACGTAACCAGTCTCTACTCTGATTCTATCACTATCCTTGATCTTTCCTCTGATGCTGTTTCGGGTTATATTAATATAAGTCATTCATCAGAATCAATAATCGCTTATGATTCAAAGGCTTATGTTGCCAACTGGACAGGCGGTAAAGAAATAATAGTAATCAATACTGCATATGATCAGGTAATTAATTCAATAGAAGTTGGAATTGAACCTGAAAGTATGGCAGTTGATAAGAACGGCACACTCTGGGTTCTTTGTAATGGCGGCTGGCAAAGAGAAAACTATGCTGAACTGATTGGAATTGATACTAAAACTGATGCCATCATAAAACGCTTTGTATTTCCATCAAAAACAGATTCTCCAACATCCCTTCAGATTGATAACAGGGGCGAAACACTCTGGTTTCTTCAGAATGGTGTCAGAAAAATGAGCATCAATGATTCCCAATTGCCTGCGGATTCATTTATTGCAGGTACCGGAAACAATTTTTATAAGCTGGGAATTAGTCCTGAAAATAATGAGATATTCGTTACTGATGTTGTCGATTATCAGCAAAAAGGATTTGTCCTGGTCTATAACAGCAGTGGATCGTTAATCTCAAAGATGCAAACTGATATAATACCCGGATCAATCTGTTTCAAGCCATCCACACTATTATCCGGTAAATGAAGAAAACTGATCTGACCACGATAAAGATACCGGCATTTTTAATAAAAATAAGTGTCATTTTTATCGTGTTACTTAATCCATTCTGCTCCTGTGGCAGAAATTCCGAATCAAAAAGCCCTGGAACCGGGGAGAAGCCCATCCCGGCAGGTGCGAAGAGGTTTATTCTGGAACAAATGCATGGGTATTCGCAGCTATCAATCCTGGATCCCTGGCAGGGTGCAAGGAATATTTCACAGTTATGGTTCCTGGTACCTAAAGGAGAAAAGCCTCCGGAAGGGATCGATACTTTAAAGGTCATTTATGTTCCGGTTAAAAAAATTGTATGCATGTCAACAACTCATGCGGCAATGATTTCTGCCCTTAATGAAAACAAATCAATATATGGTTTTTCAGGTACCGGATACCTGTTCGACCAGGATCTGAAAGATCTTGTCAGCCAGGGAAGCATTCAGGAAATAGGGTATGAAGATAATCTTGACAAAGAGAAGATCATAAAGATTTCCCCGGATTTAATAATGATTTATGGTATTGGGAGTGAATCATCCAGCTACATTGCAAAATTTAAAGAACTTGGAATCAGAACAATGTTTAATGCCGATTATCTGGAAACAGATCCTCTTGGGAAAGCCGAATGGATAAGGGTTTTTGGAGCATTATACTGTAAACAGGAAATGGCCGATTCATTATACGGGGAAATTCAAAAGAAATATCTGGATCTTAAAACGTTTATTGAACATAATATCAAAAACCATCCAAAAGTGTTGCTTGGATTACCGTTCAGGGACACCTGGTTTATCTCACCGGGTAATTCATATATAAGTGAACTTATAAATGATGCCGGGGGAGATTACCTGTGGAGCAGCACCCAGTCACCCGTTTCGATGCCCGTGGGTATTGAAGCTGTTTTTCTAAAGGCGATGGAGGCTGACTACTGGCTCAATACCGGCAGCGCAACTACCCCGGAGGAAATTATTTCAATTGACTCACGGCTTGCCGGTCTTCCCTGCTTCTCAGACGGAAATCTTTACAATAATATCAAAAGAGTCAGTACAGATGGAGGAAATGATTACTGGGAAGGAGGATGCCTCTTTCCGGACATTATTCTCCGCGATATTGCATCAATATTGCATCCGGACCTTTTCCCGGGCAATGACTTGTATTATTATCAAAAACTCGAATAAATAAGTGTGAAATCTGCTGAAAGAATATCGCCCAAAGAAGGCTCTTCACCTGATGATGTCAGAAAGCTGATTTTCGCCGGTCTGGTCATTTTGATAATTATCTTCTTTTTGCTCGACCTTTTGCTTGGGTCAGTGAGCCTGACTTTCCCGGAGATGTTTCATGCTTTAGTGGTAAAAACTGACAGTAATGCCGGAATAATTCTTTTCAAATTCAGGCTGCCTAAAGCAATTACAGCTCTTGCCGTTGGCATTGCTTTGTCAATTAGCGGATTACAGATGCAGACAATTTTCAGGAATCCAATGGCCGGACCCTATGTACTTGGATTGAGTTCCGGGGCAAGCCTTGGCGTCGCTTTTGTAATACTTGGATTTTCATCCGGTATTTCTCCGGATGCAATAAAAGGAATCGGTAACTGGTCGATTGCTGCCGCCTCATGGGCAGGGGCAGGTCTTGTGATGGTACTTATGATGTTTATAGCGGCAAGACTGAAAAATATAATGACTGTTTTAATTATAGGGATTATGCTCTCCAGCGGCATTTCTGCATTAGTAAGTATAATGCAATATTTCAGCAATGAAACAATGCTGAAAGCTTATATAATATGGACTATGGGAAGTCTTGGCAATCTGACATCTACCCAGCTCAATGTTTTACTCATTTCAGTTTCGGCTGGAGTTATCCTTAGCATGGTCTCTGTAAAAATGCTGAATGCACTGCTTCTTGGTGAAAACTATGCCAGAAGTATTGGTTTAAACCCAAAACTCTCAAGATTTGTCATTTTAGCCGCTACAAGTATTTTAACTGGAACGGTCACTGCTTTTTGTGGTCCGATCGGATTTATCGGGATAGCCGTTCCTCATCTTGCAAGAATTGTTTTCGGGACTTCTGATCATAAGGTTCTGATTCCGGGTACAATTCTAATTGGCGGATCTGTAATGCTTGCCAGCGACATGATTTCCCAAATGCCATGGTCAGATAATATACTACCGGTCAATTCAATAACTGCCCTGATTGGAATTCCTGTAGTCATCTGGATCATTCTCCGGAATCGTAAATACTCTGAAATCTTCTGATGGAATACACAGGCAATGAAATATTATTATTAGATTCTCTTGAAATAGGCTACACTTCAGGAAGAACAAAAAAGATACTTCTTCCTCCGGTTAATGCTACTGCTCTTGAGGGAGAATTAATTGCCGTGATTGGAAAGAATGGAATCGGGAAAAGCACACTTTTAAAAACTATTACGGGATTGCTGCCATTGGTTGCGGGTAATATAGCCATTAATGGAAAGAATATTAAAGAATATTCCAGAATTGAGTTGTCAGGAATGGTCGGGTATATCTCTACGGAGATTGTAAAGGTAAGCAATATGACTGTTTACGACCTTGTTGCTCTTGGACGGTATCCTCATACTAACTGGTTCGGCAGAATAGATGCACGTAACCATCTTGCAGTAAATGATGCTTTGTCAAGAGCCGGGATGATTGAGTTTTCCGGACGGCAACTGACAGAGCTCTCAGATGGAGAACGGCAAAGGGCAATGATAGCGCTTGTCCTCGCACAGGATACAAAACTTATTGTGATGGATGAGCCGACTGCTTTTCTCGACATTAAAAGCAAATATGAAATAATACATCTTTTAAAAGAACTTACAAGACAAAAGCAAAAAACTATTGTCTATTCAACACATGATTTCAGTACGGCAATCAGCCAGGCAGATAAAATATGGCTCATGCTTGAAAATGACCTGATTGAAGGAGCGCCTGAGGATATAATGCTCAGGGGTTCATTTAACAGCCTGTTCAATACATCAGTAGTAAAATTCAACAAGGATGATGGCACCTTCAGCATTAGCACCGAGGGAAAAGGAAGGATATCAGTGTCGGGCAAAGGTAAAAATGATTACTGGACCAGGAAGGCTATAACAAGAGCAGGGTATACAATTAATGATTCGGATTCGGATTCCGTACCATTAATTGAATCTCCATCCTCAGAATCTGAATGCTGGAAGTTTACCGGCAGAGGCATTTCTGCCGGATTTGACACTATTTATGATCTTATAGGCTGGATGAGAAAGAATGAAGATCTTATTTCTTAGAATATTTTCTGTAATTATCTATAAATGGCGCAATATCATCAACAGAGAGCTTTTTGGCTATTATTGTTTTGTTCTTATCAAGAATATAGATCAGTGGGGTAGACAGAACATTAAAATAATAACCAAAATTTGTTTTCCTTTCAGGATCCCATCCGTTTATCCAGGAAATTTTATTCTCCTCGATATATTTTTCCCATTTGGCCCTATCGGATGTTGTACATACTGCAAATATCTCAACTCCTTCATTTCTGGCTTTCTCATAATACTTTATGAGCTTTGGTGTAGCTTCAATGCAATGACCGCAGTTCGGTTCCCAGAAATACAGAATTGTAAAATCCTTATGTACATCATAAAGGGAAACAAATATTCCCTTGTAAGAGTCCATCACCAGATCCACTGCTTTCTTTCCGATCAGATTAGGTCTGACTCTGTCTACTTCTTTCTTTAAATTATCCTTAAACTCTTTTGAAACCCAGTCAGCTTTCCCTGAAAGATAGATGTCGTCAGCAAGCTTGACCAGAATTGCATCATGGCCCATTACTTCGCTCTCCCTGAAATGATTAAAGAGATAAACAGATATAAATTGATAGACTTTGTAGTTACTTCTTGATTTTGCAAGTATTTTGTCAATCTCTTTGTTTAAGGAATCAGGAGCCTGTATTACAACATTAGTTAGAAAAGCATTTATCCGCGCCTGCAATATCGGAGTTCTTAGAAGTCTTTCATCAGTCAGGCTGATATTGTCAAAAAAGTGATCCTTATTGTACATATACGACCGGATCCATCTCAGCGAGTCGGGATTTTTAGCGCCAAAAGGAAGGTTAAAATCAGGTGTTTCAATTGGAAGCATTGCTTTTACAAGAATTGACAACAAATTACCATTATTCTCCCTGACCACAGATTTAAGGTAAGATTTCATAATTTCTTCCTGTGTTCTTTGCTTAAGTGAAAGAATCTTCAGAGAATCGGTGTTTTGCTTATTATTCTGCAACCTGTTATTTATTCCTGAAGCCTGTTTTTGAAGTTCAATCCATCTTTTCTGATAATTTATAAATCCTGAGTTTTCATCTGATCCGGTAAACTTCAAAGTATTAATATAATCGGGGTATGAGCATGATACTGAATATATCTGATCGTCCGTAACCAGGGTTTCAAAATATTGCTTCCCGGGCAGTACGATCATGTAAATGCCTTGTTGCAACGTCTCTTTCCCGGAAAAGACTCCCGATCCGTTGCTGTCGAGCTTTATGGTATCTTTTAAATATTGTTTATCACCAAAATGGTAAGCAAGAAAAATCGTAGAATCCTTTAAACCAGCGATTGAAACGGAGATTTCATAAGCCTTCTTCTGTTGACCCCAGGTAACTGCAGTAATCAACATCATTAACAGGCACATAATTGTTTTTCCCATTTTTTGAAAAATGAATTTTGTTTTGTCTGCAAAAATAATCAATGCAATTTCTTTGCCAAATATTGAACTTCGGAATATTGCGAAATATATTGTACTTTTGAAATGTTAATTTTTAATCCCGATCAGTTTTACAGATGAATATTTCTATCCTGATTCCGGTCAATAACTTTGATCTAGTTGCACTCGTCCATAGTCTCAGGAGCGGAATGGAGAATGTCAGGGAGTTCTCAGAAATACTAATCGGTGATGACGGATCAGATGAAGATTACAGGAATATTTACCTGTCATTGATAGATGATAAATTGCGGGTAATTGTTTCTGAAAAAAATATTGGCAGGGCTGCAATAAGAAATCGTCTTATCACAGAATCAAAAGGTGATTATCTGCTTATAATTGATGCAGATGCCATGCTTACGGGGTCAGCGGAAACCTATTTGCAAAAATGGCTTTCATCGCTTTCATCGCTTTCATCGCGAAGAGTAATCAGCGGGGGGATCCTCTACCATGATACTCCTCCGGGTGATCCTGACAGGTTCCTGCGATGGAAGTATGGAAAAACCAGGGAACAGAAAACAGCAGTTGAGAGAAATAAAAATCCTTTTTCGAGTTTTTCAACCTTTAACGTGCTAATTGATAAGAGTATATTCTCTAAGATAAGATTTTTTGAAGAACTGAAGCAATATGGATATGAAGATGTACTTTTTGGCTACCAGCTGAAAAAAGCAGGAATTGATATCTTTCATATTGATAACGGACTTGTTCATGAGGGCATTGAAACTAACAAAGAGTATCTTTTGAAAACCAAGTACAGCATTGAAAACCTTAGTATGCTGTACGATAATGTTACTGATAAGAAAACTTTCTTTTCGACAGTTAAGCTTTTAAAGCTCTACAGGAGGATCAAATTATTTGGCCTCACCAGAATTCTTGCCGGAATTTTTATCAAATACAGGGATAAGATGGAATTGAAGCTGGATTCGGCAAAATCAAATCTCAGGTTATTCTGGTTTTATAAATTAAGTATGTTTTGCACATATCGCAAAATCCACGCCAGGAAGAAGTCCTCATCACTTCTGAAGTTCCCGTTCAAATTTTAAACATCGATTTTCTCAAGATCAATATTCCCATCAAGCCTTCTTACTGCCTTTAGTACATAATTGAAACGGTTGACCATCGTACAGAGAAAAAAATCGGTTGGAGGCGAAAAACTTAAATTTTCTGGATTGAAGAACCTTTTTCCGGATGTATATTTCAAATCTTCGATTTTTTTCCCGAAAGAAGTAGCATTGCCATTCAAAAGGGCTTTAATGTATTCTGCACACAACAAATCTTCGTCTGCAGATTCCCAGGCACGGTAACCCATGGCTACGAGTGATACCTCATTCGGATTGATTAGTTTAATATACCGGGCTATTGCCGAAGCATTTACAAGGCTGCCTGTTATTACCGTACTGGCATTTACCGAATTGATAAGACCGTTAGTTCCGGCAGTGGTAGTATGAATCACAATCTTTCCTGTAAGATCTGACTTTATTATCTCTGTCGGGCTGTTTCCAAAATCAAATCCATCAACCTTTCTCTCATTCCTTTCGCCCACAAGAATTGAATTCCTGTAACTTCTGC
>CAYPKL010000163.1:0-4829 GCA_964411285.1 uncultured Rikenellaceae bacterium | reverse complement strand
CTTTTTTGTAAAAGGTTTGGGTTATTGCTTCACGCTTTTCTTCGGGATCGGTGATGCCCTTCAGAGCATCAAGGAAATCTTTCCTTGCATCGACTATCTCTACTTTAACGCCAAGCTTACTGAAATTATCTGCCACCTTTTCAGGTTCTCCTTCCCGCATAAGTCCATTCTGGATAAAGACAGTCCTGAGTCTGCTGCCCAGTGCCCTATGTCCCAGTATAGTCACAACTGAAGAATCAACACCTCCTGAAAGAGCGTTGATTGCTGTGCCATTTCCTACTGCGGTAACAATTTCACCTACTTTACCGTCTATAAAATTATCTGTGTTCAGATCCTGAGCTTTTATTTCTTTTATCATCGTAATCTTTATTTTGTATAAACTTACATAAAAATATCCTTGGCCGATAAGGAAATACCTGAATTAACGCCGATAAGTTTTTTTTGCATAACTTTGATGTAAGAAACTTAAATCCAGGGTCGTGCCATAATAGTTTCCATCCTGAACTGATCAGAAAATGAGATCATGAAAAGGAAACGCAGTTTAAATATCAGTGGTCGTAATCTCAGTTTGAAATTTATCATCTCTGCATTCTTATTATCTATTTTGATAAGTTACAATTCCGGCAGTCAGGAAATTAAGACGAACGATGATAATTTAAACCTGATTGACAGAGGCAGAAAAATTGAGAATTCAATCTTTTTATATACCTCAAGGGCAAAATACGAAACCATAAAGACCATTACCGGAGAAAAAATATCTGCTAAAACGGAGGCGCTAATAATTAATGGGGACACTTTGGATCCTGAAGAAATCAATACAAGGGGCCAGACAACACTTAATTTCCGCAGAAAAAGTTTCAGTTTCAATCTAAAATCCAAGGCATCATTCATCCATGGAGAAAAAAAAGAATCATTTAAGAAGTTCTTTGCTTTAAGTCTTTGCATGGATAAAGATTATATCAATAACAGGCTTGCTTTCGAAATGATGGAAGTGTTGCAGATTTTTGATCTTTTTTATTCTTTCTGCGAACTGAGGATCAATGATCATTGTGAAGGGATATATCTGGTCATCGAACGTCCTGAGGATTGGGCGATAAAAAAGAAAGATTCTCAGATTTTGATCCGAAGAGGATATAATCAGAATATTGAAAAGATTGAGACAGATAAGAAAATTGAAAAGGATGAGATACGGAAATACTGTGAAAAATACCATCAAATCTACAGATATCTGAACCGGTATAAGGGCGAAGAGTTGTATAAGATGGTATCAGACTTGCTGGATTTAGATGTTTATATGAGATGGCTTGCTTTTAATTTTCTGGTACGTAATGGAGACTATACTGATGAAGTCTATTTCTATTATGAGCCCGGAATTGAAAAATTCAGTATCATACCATGGGATTATGATGATCTGTTTTTCTCAGCACCGCATGAAGGGAATATTGAAATTAAAGATAAAATCGGGAACAATCTTATTTTTTCAGCCGAAGATCTCCTTGACAAAAAGATAGCCTCCGATTCTTTTTTGTACAAGGTATATCTTGTTCAATTCAGGGATGTTCTTAATCGGCTGCCGGATGAAGTTTTAAAAAGAGTGTTTGAAAATACATATTCAGAGTTATATCCCTATTTTTCAAATGATGAAATCGTCAAAATGTCGGAATTCGACGCTTATCATGTAACTAATCAGGCAAAGCTTAAAAGCGACATGCTTCTCCTGTATAATAAGTTAAAATATGCGAGGGACCGTTATCTGAATTATCTGAACAACATTCCGGATAACCGTTAGCACCAGAAACCTTCAAAAACGCCAAGACCGAAAAGCGCGAAATCATATTTCACCGGATCGGCAGGATCAAACTCCCTTAAAACTTCAGTTAATTCTTCAACGGCTTTCCAGTCGTTCATCTTTCTTGTCAGCAATCCAAGTTTTCTGGCAGTGTTGCCTGAATGAATATCGAGAGGTATATAAAGTTGTGAAGGATTAATTTTATGCCATAGTCCGAAATCGACACCCCTTTTATCATTTCTTACCATCCATCTCAGGAACATGATGGCTTCCAAGAGTGCAGAAAGTCAAGGTCGCTTCCCATCCTCGGTTGGAAACGCACCAACCTTCTGTTGCATAGGCATTTTTTCCAAAAACCTGTCCCTCGTTTTCACCTATTATTTTCTCAACCTGTTTAGCAATAGGGAACTGATTATCAAGAGGTGTGCCATCGAGGGTTCCAC
This sequence comes from uncultured Rikenellaceae bacterium, assembly GCA_964411285.1. GTDB lineage: Bacteria > Bacteroidota > Bacteroidia > Bacteroidales > VadinHA17 > LD21. The sequence continues at coordinate 2,597 of CAYPKL010000163.1, read as the reverse complement.
GCACCAGACCAAGTTTGCCATAACCGTCAGGATGGGCCTGATGCCAGCCCTCTTCAACACCATCCCAATATCCCCCAATCTTAACTCTCTCTTCACTTTTGTTACTGAGGTGTGTACCAACAGGATTCACTCCAAACACGAAATCCACCTGTGCCCAACCTAGACCACGCAATACAGGATCATTAAGCAGGTAGGCCACTGCAAACATCGAACCACCTGGTGCAGGGGCTCCTCCAAGCTCCTTTCTGCGGGCTGAGCAACCTGTTGCGTTTGGAGGTCAGTTCCTTGCGATAAGCAGCATCTTCGTCCAGCGCTTCAGCAGCCTCAATGCAGTTGCTGAATAAATCATAACCCGGCGGTGCAGCCAAAGTTTCCGTCAATCTGGAAAGGCGGGCAAACATCAAAAAGGTTGGGATAAGTCCCACCGTTTTCGTTATTCCATCCCCGGTTCTGATCGGTTGGTTCGATGAGATGAATCTGGTCAGTCAGCAATTTGTAGGCGTGATTTCCATCCTGAAAGCGAGCCCAAAGATTGATTTTCCAGCCCATCGACCAGCAGGTTGAAGCATCGCCACGGTAAAGAAGCGAAGTGCCAAACCACGTTATTCGGAGATGTATCGATAACTTTTTGAGCCATCGTTGACAAACACAGGAGTACGAAAGCCGAAACGATTTCAATTCTTCTCATTATAAAAATTTATTCGATTGAGCTTTGCAAAGCAGTTGTCTGTTCGTTTCATTTTATTTTTTAATCTTTTTCTCGCAGAGACTCGGAGCGATGCAAAGGGAAAAAACGGTTTGAACCTGCCATATTTGCGCTCTTAGCGTACTAAGTGCAAAACCTATTTTCTTATTTAAGATGAAAAATCTCTTCCATATTTGCCCACCATTCCCCTTCTGCACGATTAGCAACAGGTAGCTGCATGGGCATCATGATATCCCACCATTCCTGTGTTTTTGGGTCGGCAGCCATTTTAGCCATATCAGCAGCAAAATCATCGCCGATATACTCAAAATAGGCAAATAACTCGCTGTCCTTGTGGAAAATGGAATAGTTCCTGATGTTGCAGGCTGTAATCATTTCCAAAATTTCAGGCCACACCGCAGCATGGTATTCCTTGTAACTCTCAAAACACTGTGGGTCAACCCTGATAATTTGTCCAAATCGTTTCATAACTTGTAATTTAGATTTATTTACAATAAGACAATTTCATAAATACCAGGTACCTGGGTGTATTCATTTAACATGAGCCTCACTTTTTGTGTTGTAGTTAAAGGAAGTTTAATTTCCACTTTACTTCCAATGGCTGTCCCTTTGTAAATAGTTTTCCATTGATCTCCTGCCCGTGATTGAATTTCGAAAGCCTTTACTGACTGGCCTCTTTCATAAAGAATTGCTTTGGATATTTTTTCAGGTTTGCCTAAATCAATTTCCAACCAGGGTTTTAAATCCGTTGCCTCAGATTCCCAAAATGCCCCGGACCAATCGCCATTGGTAACAGCATTTAATTCGACCCATTGATGATTTGACCAATGACCTTTGGGATTCGAAGAAGCGGTTATTGATTTCATGTAAGACATTGAATTTGGACTAATTTCCAATGGCTCAATATTCATCACGTTTCCTGATAATTCAAGTTCTACAATTGTATTAATGGGCTGCATTTCCCCTCCTGAAAGTTCGATTGTGTAACCTTTATCCAGCTTAGTCAACTTCACTTTTCCATCGTGGGCAAGACGACAGCTTTTAATTTCCAGCCCCAGATCGGGAATTGTAATTTTGGGATTAGTTCCAATCCATTTCAGGATATGCAGATAAATAAAATTTTCTTTCCGGGTGCTAACGCCCCAATCGGCAGGTTTAAACGGACCACCGCGGGTTCCATAAATAGAATACCCATATTTTTGAAGCCATTGTCCCATTTCCTTCAGCCTTTCAATCTGAAGTGGTTCAATTGTTCCATCGGGCTTTGGACCTACATTAAATAGCAAGTTCCCATCGCCACCGGCTGAGCGTACCAAAGTTTGCAAACACTGCTCCAGCGATTTAACCTTGTCATCAGGTTTCCATGCCCACTGATCGGCAATGGTCATGCAGGTTTCCCACGGACGGGTATTCTGAAACCCACCAACCCGCTGTTCGGGAGTATCAAAATCACCTTTGGCACCTGTCCGGTTGTTAATAATAATATCTGGCTGAATCTGATGAGCAAAGTCAATTACACCTTGTCCCCGAACGGCATCAAATTTCTGCGGAACATCAAACCAGAGAACATATAATGGGCCGTAATTCAAGAGAAGTTCTCCTACCTGTTTTTTCAGGTAGGTAGTGTAAGCATCCAGATCACTTTTCTCACGCTCAATAGTACCACCAGGGCTGGTAAGTGGAAAGTCGGGATGATGCCAGTCGCAGGTTGAATAATAGGTGCCAAATGCCATGCCTTGTTTGCGGCAAGCCTCAGCCAGTTCTTTAACGACATCTCGTTTTAACGGAGTATTCATAATGTTGTAATCAGACTGGCGGGTATTCCACAAACAAAAACCATCGTGATGTTTAGTGGTCAAAACAATGTATTTCATGCCGGCAGCTTTGGCTA
>CAYPKL010000162.1:0-6722 GCA_964411285.1 uncultured Rikenellaceae bacterium | reverse complement strand
TAATATCATCTCTGCCGGGAAAGCCGGGAGTGTATCAGTTTGTTGACCCCACAGGCAAAATTATTTATATCGGCAAAGCTAAGAATCTTAAGAAGAGAGTAGCATCCTATTTTGCAAAGAACCAGACAGGCAAGACTAATGTGATGCTGAAAAAAGCTGCTGCTGTGAATCATATTGTAGTAGATAACGAATCAGATGCTCTATTGCTGGAAAACAATCTTGTCAAAAAATATCAGCCCAGATATAATATTTTGTTAAAGGATGATAAAACTTTCCCCTGGATCTGTATAAAAAATGAACCTTTTCCAAGAGTATTCACTACCAGAAATGTCATAAGGGACGGATCACTCTATTTTGGTCCTTATACATCAGGACTGATGGTGAAAACACTGCTTGGACTGATCAGACAGCTGTACAAATTAAGAACATGCATACACACTCTCTCAGAATCCAATATTGAAGCGCGTAAATTCAAAGTCTGTCTCGAATACCATATTGGCAACTGCAAGGCACCCTGTATTGGCAATCAGAAAGAATCAGACTATAACGAAAGTATAATTCAGATAAAAGATATCCTGAAGGGACACATTATTGCTGTTACGGATCATCTTAAGAAGAAAATGAATGAATATTCAGGACTGCTGCGTTTTGAGGACGCCCAGATCATCAAGGAAAAAATTGAAATCCTGGCAAAATTCAGAAGCCATTCGGCTGTAGTAAGTAATAAGATCAAAAATGTCGATGTATTTGGCTTTACCCGAGATGCGGAAAAATGCTATGTAAATTATCTCAAAGTTGTTGAAGGCGCTGTTGTACAGACTTTTACTCTTGAACTACGATTGCAGGTTGATGAAGAAGAAGAGTCGCTTCTCGGATACGCGATAACAGAAATTCGACAGCGCTATTCAAGCGATTCTCCTGAAATAATCGTTCCATTCAAACCCGATATTCTTTTCCACGGTATCAGGTACGTAGTCCCACGGATTGGTGAAAAGCAAAAATTGCTTGAACTTGCTGAAAGGAATGTTATTTATTACAAGCTTGAACAGAAGAAAAAACTGCTGGAGCACCGGCCGGAGGAGAGAACAGGAAAAAACCTCGAAAAAGTCAAAAAGGATCTTCATATGCCGTTCCTGCCCCTGCATATAGAATGTTTTGATAATTCAAATATCAGCGGAGCCAGTCCTGTTGCTGCATGCGTAGTATTCAAAAACGGGAAGCCGAGTAAAAAGGATTACCGTCATTTCAATATTAAAACAGTGACCGGCCCCGATGACTTTTCATCAATGGAGGAGGTTATATTCAGAAGGTACAAGCGCATGACAGAGGAAAAAAAAGAGCTGCCGCAGCTTGTAATAATTGATGGCGGAAAAGGTCAGCTTTCTTCAGCGATGAAAAGCATAACCGGTCTTGGGCTAAAGGAAAAGATTACCGTAATCGGCATCGCCAAAAAACTTGAAGAAATTTATTTCCCGGGAGACTCTGTTCCGATTTATCTGGATAAGAATTCTTATAGTCTTAAACTGATTCAGCAACTCAGAAACGAAGCTCACCGGTTCGGTATTAATTTTCACAGGGATAAGAGATCCTCAGAAATGTTGCGTTCAGAACTGGATCAGATAAAAGGGATAGGACCAAAAACAAAAGATCTGCTTCTGAAAAAATTCAGTTCTGTTGATGAGATTCGTAAAGCACCCCAAAAAGAACTTCAGAACCTGGTCGGCGACAGTAAATCGGTTATTCTTAAAAAAAACCTGAAAACAAACTCTGATTGATATACCGGGCAATACTGAATAAATTGTAGTTTAACAATCAGCTAGTCAGTGTTATAAGGATCCTTTTTCCTGGGATTAAGTCTGCCAGGATTGAATATTTAATTTCATCTCCGGACAATGTCCGGAATCCGGTATTTAAATACCGGTGAAATGCCGGATTGGAATCAATCATGTTAGAAACGTGGAAACGCAATGCATTGCGTTTTTACAATTACAATTATATAACCAGATTAATATTTAATATTTTTTCGAGCTCCTCCGTAATTTTAGGGGAACCGAATGTTGTTAATCCCTGCATGCCGGATGAAATTGCTGATTTAACATTAATTTCAATATCGTCGATGTAAAGGGATTCTTCAGGTTTAAGGGAATACTTATCAATAAGAAATTTAAAAATCCTGACATCCGGTTTTGATAATTTTACCTCTGAAGAAATAATTCCTCCTTCAAAATAGCGGAAGAAAAAATAATCATTTTTGATTTCTTCAAAAATGTCAAGTGGAAAATTGGAAAGATAATATAGCTTAAAACCCTGTTTTTTTAACGCAGGAAGCAATCTGACATTATCATCGAGTGGAAACATTATGTCGGCACGAAAACTGAATACAAGGGCTATTTCCTCCTTTTTAAGCGATGATTTTACTGACAGTGATTCAATTGCTTCATTAAGGGTTATATCGCCGTTATCAAGCCTCAGCCATTCTTCACTGTTGAAAATCTCGGTCAGAATAGTATTCCTGATAATTTCAGGGTAGTTTTTCTTTTTAAGAAACTCTGACGGGACAAAACTTATTAAAACATTTCCAAGGTCAAAAACGAGATTCTTTATCATTTCAGTGATTTTTCATACTTATGGGCTGACCGGTAGCTTCGAGAACGTTCCACCAGAGTTCTCCTTCAACATCTATCTTTTTTCGTTTGGCAACAGCCATAGAGATGGGGACCAGTGTAAACTCATAGTTCCAGTATCCCACAACGAAGTCGGTTTTGCCGGCAAGGGCGGCATGTACGGCATTCTGTGCAAGAAGATTGCTGAATTTACTGTCGTTGGCATTTGCCGGTGCGCTCCTGATTATATAGCTGGGATCGATATATTTGATTGAATGCGGAAAGCCTTTGGCATTGAATTCCTCACGGATCTTCTCCTTAAGGTATATCCCGATATCCTTGTGCTTTATATTCCCGGAAGCATCCCGATCGGAATTCTCATTTTCAAAAAATTCCTGTCCTGCCCCTTCTGCCACAACTATTACCGCATGGTGCCTTTCTTCAAGACGTTTTCTAAGGATCTTAAGGAATCCCCTTGGCCCGTACAGATCAAAAGGTACTTCAGGGATCAGTACAAAATTCACTTCCTGGACAGCGAGAGCGGCGCTGGCAGCAATAAACCCTGAATCGCGGCCCATTAGCTTTACAAGGGCAATACCGTTATAGGCGCCATGAGCTTCGTTATGGGCATTCATGATTATATCGTTGGCAATCGAGAATGCTGTTTCAAATCCAAAGGATTTCTGCATCAGATCGATGTCGTTGTCAATTGTTTTAGGTATGCCGGCTACTGCTATCCTCAGTTTTCTCCTTTCAATCTCCTCGTAAATTGCATGTGCTCCCCTAAGTGTTCCGTCTCCACCGATGCAGAACAGGACATTTACATTCATTATATCAAGTGTGTCTACCATCTGCTCAACATCCTGGTTCCCCCGCGATGTACCAAGAATAGTACCACCTGACTGGTAAATATCGCTTACCATCGTAGCCGTCAGTTCAATAAGTGAATGATTGTATTTCGGAATAAGTCCTTCGTAACCGTACTGAATTCCGAGAATTCGGGTGATACCGTATCTGTAAACAAGCTGATTTACAAGCGCCCTGATCACATTGTTAAAACCGGGACATAATCCTCCGCAGGTAACTATTGCAACTTTGGTTTTTGCCGGTTCAAAATATATGTTTTCCTTTGGTCCGGCTTTTTCAAATGAAACAGGAATCTCTCCGCTATTCTTATCCCGGTAGAAACTCTCCTGTGTCACCTCATAAAGGATACGCTCATTGTCATTGACGAATTTATAAACAGGACTGTCTTCCCGCTGGGCGCTTTTCAGCGGAGAAACCACCCCGCATTTTCCTAAAGAGGTTACCTGAAAATCCTCATACTTCATTTTTAACGGATTAGATTAATAAAAAATAGATTGCATAAATATATATTTTCATGCAATCCAAATTTAATTAAAAATCCTTTACAGGAAAGATTATTTCATTTCGGTTATCAGATTGCGAAATAAATCCGAAATCACAAAACCGCAATCTGGAATAATTCAGAATCACATTTTAAAAAGCTGCTGTAATGTGTGATTCCTGATTCTGATTTGCCAAGATTCTTGATAATCAGTTAGCTGCGATTATCTCCTTGATCCTGCCAACTGAACCGTTTTCAAGTTTTACTTTAATTCCGTGGGGGTGAGTGGGAGCTGTTGTAAGAATTTCTTTCACCTTTCCTCCGGTAAGACGTCCGGAGCGTTTGTCTTCAACCAATTCAACCATTACATCGATTCCCGGTTTTACATCTGCCCGTCGCGTTCCTTCCATTGCCACCAGTTTTTGAAATAAAAAAATACAGAAATTTTTCTACGATTTCAAATAAGGCTACAATGATAGATATTTTTAATTCATGAAAAGCAAATTATTGTAAAGTTTTTTTAAAGCAGTTCTGTCAATAAGCCCCTTTCATTTTTGTCTCTATCCTGTAAAGGCCTTTGCTTGCAGTAATGAAAAGGGTTTTCCTGTTTTTGCCGCCGAAACATACATTTGCAGTCCAGCCTTCAGGAATCTTAATGTTCCCTATCAATTTTCCTGTCTTATCATAGACTGTCACTCCTTTTCCTGTCAGGTAAATGTTTCCGTTTGAATCCATTGTCATTCCATCCGATCCGAGTTCGCAGAAAAGCTGTTTATTACCCAGGCTGCCATCATTATTTATTGAATATGACCAGGTTTTATTCCTACCGATGTCGGCAACAAATAATGTTTTTCCGTCGGGAGTACCTATAATTCCATTCGGTTGACCAAGATCTTCTGCAACACGTTTCAGTACCTTCCGGTCGGGACTCAGATAGTAGACACACTGACTTTCCTGAGGCATGGCCGTATGTTTCCACCATTGACGTTTATAGAACGGGTCGGTAAAAAAAATGCTTTGGTCAGGTGCTATCCATAAGTCATTAGGGCCATTCAGAAGCTTTCCCTCATATTCATTAAGCACGACTTCAACTTTTTTATCCGGACTTATCTTCCATAATTCGTTTTTTTCATCTGCGCACGACCACAGGAACCCCTGCCTGTCAAAGAACATTCCATTCGATCGTCCCGATGGCTGCATGAAGGTCGACAGAGTTCCATCGGTACCCCAGATCATAATCCTGTCATTTGGCTGATCTGTAAAATAAACATTTCCATCAGCATCAGCAGCAGGCCCTTCTGTGAAACTGAACTCACCCGAAAGCTTCTCCGGTTCAGCTCCCTTTTTTAATATTGATGAAAGATTGTCACCCTGTGAAAATAACATCACGGGAAAGATCAGCATACAATAAATGATAATGCTTAATTTCTTCATTTGTTTAAAGTATTATGGAAAAACGGCTGGTAACTTATTATGGTTAAGAAATGTTATCCTATCCGTACTTTTCTGATCCTTTCTACATAATTGTCAATCTGTTCGGGTTGTTCAAATCCGATAATCAGCAAATCAACAGTGCCAAGGTTAAGGACGTACTTAAGAGATGCGTCAATTTTTTCAGAATCGTTGTTGAACTTACCACCTCCGACAAGTTTCATTCCGATCACTCCTATCCCGGCTTTATGTAATTTTTCAATAACCGGAGCTATCAAAGCAGGATCCTTTTTATCCATCGCATCACCGAAAGGATTTATCCGGACATGTATTACATCGACCCATTTGCTCTCAGCAGCTGCTTCAAGAGCCTCAAATGAATGTACAGAAACCCCGTGCCCCCGTATTATTTTTTTTGCTTTAAGATTTTCAAGATCATCCATGAACTGTTTTTGTTCTGTTGTCCACTTGCCGCTTGTCATGCAGTGCAGCTGAACCAGGTCAATGTAATCGGTCTTTAGTTCCTTGCGGAACCTGTCAACCAGAACTGCAGCATTACCTTTTTCATTGTCGGGCACCCCTCCGGGCAGAACCCACATTTTTGTTCCGAGAGTGTAGCTTTCCCTTGGAATTCCCTTCAGTGCATTTGCAGTATATGGATTTGTTCCGTAGCTATCAGCGCAATCAAAAAACCTGATGCCTTTATCAAAAGCAAGCCTGATGACAGATTCTGCGGTTCCGGCTCTGACAATGGCAGACGTACGGTTAAATCCGTTAAAACCGGTTCCCATTCCCAGCAGGGTTGTCTTTATTCCTGTTTTCCCAAGAATAATCTGCTGAAATGGATCAACAGATGCCGTCATTGATCCGGATGCTTCAACGTCAAGCATACTGCCAAGCATCAAAGTACCTGCCCCGGCTGTCATTGTAGTCATGAATTGTCTGCGGGTAAGTTTCCTGTTTCTCATGGTTATGTTTTTTAATATTAGCTCTCCAGATAACAAAGTAAGTTAAATTTATGTTCAGAATTTTTAATAAAATTGATGATTTAAATTTCCCCATTGAAGTGGGGACGTATGTTGTGGCTTAATGTGCCATATTTTAGTGTTCACTCAAAGGAAACAACAAGCCCCGGAACGGTTTCAGATATTTCCAGATAATTTTCATAATTTTAGTTTTGCACAACAAAAATATCTCCCGCGAGGGGGAGATATCACAGGCTCTCTCTCAGGTGAAGCAATCCTTATTTTAGTCCAACCCCAGTTTTGTCAGTAAATCATTACCCGGAAATACCGGCCGGCCTTTTATTACCGCTGCTCCTGTTATTCTTGCCCGGACAA